>DATGTP010000056.1:0-28975 GCA_035301825.1 Pseudogracilibacillus sp.
GCTTCCCCTCCTACTTCAATTATAGATTCGTTTTTAAAAAAGTAATTTTAGTTTATAAAAATTTTAGCATATAAAAAAGGCGCATGACATCTTTTCGACTCATGCGCCTTGTTCTATTAACCTTTATAAACTAATCCACCATCAAAATCGATGATTTTTAGGAAACCTTTTTTCTTAGCGTAAATGGATTTATATTGTTTATGTCCATTGCTGTCACTGAAAATAATGACTCTGTTTCCTGGGTTATCTGTTACAACTTTTGCTGTGTACTTGTCTACATCAATATGGTTACTAATTGTTCCATATTCTGTGTATTGTGAGATCTTTGATCCTGATGATTTTTGTGTTTCTTGTTTTGGTTCTTCTTTTTTAACTTGTTCTTTTTTTGGTTGTTCTGTTTTTGTTGCTTGTTTTTCGCCACCAATTGTTCCTTGGTAAACTAATCCGCCGTTGAAATCAATGATTTTTACGTGGTTTTTATGTTTGACATAAATACTTTTATATTGTTTGTGTCCATCTGCATCACGGTATAAAATGACGCGTTTATTTTTGTTATCTTCTACAACTTTTCCTGTATGTTTATCCATATCAATATGTTCTTTTACTGTTTTGTATTCTTTGTAATCTGATAGCTTATCTGATGCGACTGTTTTGTTTGTTTCTGTTTTTGTTTCTTCTTTTTCACTTGTTTTTTCTTCTTTAACTGTTTCTTCTTTTTTACCGTCGATGTTTCCGTTGAATACTTGACCTTTGTCAAATTCGATTACTTTTACATAACCTGTCTTTTTATTGAAAATTGTTTTATATGTTTCTTCACCAGATTCATCTGCAAAAACGATAATGCGTTTTGCTTTATTATCTTCTACTACTTTTGCTTCATAGCTATCTAAGTCAATTTGTTCACTAACTAATTCATATTCAGCAAACTCTTCATTCATATCTGCAAATACTTCATCACTTAATACTTCACTTTCTGGTGTCTCATATGTACTTTCCTGATTATCACCTGTTTGTGTTGCATAAGCAACGCCTACTGTTCCTAAAAATAATGCTGCTACTGTCGGTATAATGTATTTTTTCATGTTTTCTCTCTCCTCGAATATCTTTGATACTTATACTATAAGGCTTGTAGATGATAGTCATCTGTGAGAAAAATGAGAATTAGATGAGAAAGATAAGATAAGTCTCTCATCTTTAAAAAAAGCATGTTTTAGCTTGCTAAAACATGCTCTACGCTCGGTATACTTTCTCTTTAATTGTATATTGATTCACCGCATCACGGTCGATTTCATAACCGATTCCCACTTCATTTGGAACGTGGATATAGCCATCTTCCATGACGACTTCTGGACTAATAATATCTTTTTTCCAGTAACGAGCTGAACTGGATGTGTCACCAGGTAATGTAAAATTACTTAATGATGTTAAGGCAATATTATGTGCCCGGCCGATACCAGATTCTAACATACCACCACACCAAACTGGGATCTCATGTTCCTTACAATAGTCGTGAATTTTAATCGCTTCTGTAATCCCACCAACACGTCCAATCTTAATATTAATGATTTTCGTACTGCCCAATTCAATTGCTTTTCGTGTGTCTTCTAATGATAGAATACTTTCATCTAAACAGATAGGCGTTTCCATTGCTTCTTGCAACTTACGGTGATCAACGATATCATCTGAAGCTAATGGTTGCTCGATCATCATTAAGTCAAGCTCGTCTAATTGTTTTAAATGATCAAGATCTTCTAAGCTATAAGCTGAATTTGCATCTGCCATTAAAGGGATGTGTGGAAATTGTTTGCGCACGGCTCTTAATGGTTCAAGATCAAATCCAGGTTTTATTTTTATTTTAATCCGCTTATATCCTTCATCGACATATTGAGTAACTGTTTCCACAAGTTGTTCACTAGTTGGTTGAATACCTATACTGACACCGACCTCAATTTTATCTCGTGTGCCGCCAATGGCTTCTTTCAAAGACTGATTGGTTAATTGACAATAAATATCCCAGACAGCCCCTTCAATAGCTGACTTTGCCATATTATTACGTTTGATTGGTTTGAATATTTCACTCACTTCGTCCGGATGATTCAGTTCTTTATTTAAAAGCATTGGGATTAAATACTCTTCTAATATATGCCAGTTTGTTTGACATGTTTCTTCATTATATAAAGGATCACGCATGGCAACTGATTCTCCAAAACCAATAACACCAGACTCATCCTTCACTTCTAGTAATAAGAAATCACGATCATATTCTGTCATAAAACTTGTTTGAAAGGGTGTCACTAAATCCATTTTTAAATGCCTTATAATTACTTCTTTAATCTTCATCTGCTTTTGTATCCTTTCTATCCGTAAATATGTATGCTACTTTGTCATCTTCATTGCTAACATCTACTAACTCGTAGCCGTGCTTAAACAAGCTTTGGCATAAATCTCTCACATGTAGACGCCATTTTAAAGCTTGTTTAGGCGCTTTTTCTTTCATAGCCTGGAAGTCTTTCGGAATGAAAAAGCGATATACATGATTATCTTCTATTAGGATGTCTTTTTCAGTAAATGTTAAATAACCACTTGTATGATAGCTCGATTCATTTAAAGAAATAGCCTCTAACATAGAATGGTCTTTTGGTTCTTCTGTTAAATGCCACTCTACCTCAAGTCGATCCGTTGGTAAACCGGCATTTAGGCCATCAGCTAAGTCACCATAACAATTTTCAATATAAGTTGAACTTCTACTTGCTAATTTATGAATATTCAAATAGGCATTTCGTGTTTCAAGTGGATCAAAGGTCCATCTCATTAATGTATAGCCTTGTTTAAGGGCAAGTTCTTTTTGCTTTTGTTTCAACTGCTCTCCAATACCTTTTGATCGATAAGCATGATCAATTCCTAACATATGTGAACATAAAAAAACATGACCATCTTTATAGCCGGGAAAGCTATAACTAAATCCAATTAGCTTCTCGCCAGCATAGGCTCCGACCATTAAACCACCATTTCTAATACTTGTAAGTGTTTGATGGGTCGGGACGATTTCTGTTTGCCATATGCGCTTTTCGAGTTGATATACTTCTTCCATTTCTTCAATACTTGTTAACTGGCGGTAAGTTATCATTTCTTCAATCCTTTTTTACTTTTCAACAACACCATGGATATAAGCACAATCATATGCTTCTCCATCAATGTCATAAGTTAAATGTAAGTTTTTTTCATCTATTTGATCGATCATCATATCAAAGGAAACAATCTCTTCTCCTTTAATCAACTCAACATGCGCTTCATCACCATCTAATGTATATTTTCCATTGTATGCAGTCCGGTCATCTTCAGGCCCTTCATACATCTTAATCGTACGTGTATCTCCACTTCCAAAAAATCTGACTTCAGTGAAACAACCTTCACCAGAAGATAAATCCCATTTCCCTGGGACTTCTGATTTTAATGAACCATAATATTTCTCAAAGGCTAAAAAGCCTGTAAACAATAAAATTAATACAATAATCCCTAACACAATGAGCTTCTTATTCATCATGATCACCTCATTTACTCAAACTATATTTATCGTAAACGAATGGTTTTATAAATGCAATTACATCGGACTGTTGCCACATAATTGCCACATGATGAGATGAAAAAAGCGCACTCTTTTTAGAGTACGCTTGTTATACCTTATTCATTTAAGTCTATCCAAACGCTTTTCACTTCTGTGTAGTTTGTTAAAGCGTAAGATCCCATTTCACGGCCAAAGCCTGACTGCTTATATCCGCCGAATGGTGATGCTGGGTCGGTTAAGTTGTAGCAATTCACCCACACTGAACCTGCTTTCAACCTATCAGCCACTTGATGTGCAGTTGATAAGCTTTCAGTCCATATTCCAGCTGCTAAACCATAAGGCGAGTCATTCGCTCGCGTGACGACTTCATCTATTGTCTTAAACGGCATAGCTACTACGACCGGGCCGAAAATTTCCTCTTGAGCGATTGACATACTATCCTTTACATCTACAAAAACTGTTGGTTCAACAAAATAGCCTTCTTTTTGATGTCCTCCTCCCGTAAGAAGACGTGCTCCTTCAGCCTTTCCTTTTTCAATGTAGGAAATCACACGTTCCTGCTGTTTTCGCGAAACGAGCGGTCCCATCTCTGTTTCTGGATCAATTCCTGGTCCTTGTTTAACATTTTTCGCATATGCTTCAAGTTCCTTTATAACATCTTCATATACAGACTCATGAATATAAACACGTGATCCAGCACTACATACTTCACCTTGGTTTGCCATAATTGCTGAAAAGACACCTGGAATTGCCTTCTTTAAGTCCGCATCTGGAAAAACAATATTAGGCGATTTACCTCCGAGTTCTAATGTCACACGTTTCATCGTATTAGCTGCTTCTTTCATAATAGATTTACCGACAGCTGTCGACCCTGTAAATGCTACCTTATTTACATCTGGATGCTTGACCAATGCATTCCCAGCAGGCATACCAAATCCCGGTACGATATTGACAACACCATCTGGAAAGCCCGCTTCTTTAATAAGTTTTGCCAAATAAAGTGCAGATAAAGGCGTTTGTTCAGCCGGCTTTAAAACGACAGTACACCCAGTTGCTAAAGCAGGTGCGATTTTCCAAGCAGCCATCATTAAAGGGAAGTTCCACGGAATAATTTGTCCAACAACACCAACCGGTTCATGTTTCGTATAATTTAAAAAATTGCCTGACACTGGAATCGTTTGGCCAACATTTTTTGTCGTCCATCCTGCAAAATATTGAAATTGGCCTACAGCATTTGGAATATCATTGCCTTGCACTTCATGAATTGGCTTACCATTGTTTAAGGCATCAATTTCAGCTAATTGACGCTCATGTTGTTTTATTAATTCAGCTAGACGGTACATTAAACTTGCTCGATCGGCTGCACTCATCTCCTTCCAAGGACCCGTTTCAAAGGCTTTTTTTGCTGCTTGGACAGCTTTATCCACATCTCCTTCATCAGCTTCACTCACATGTGATAAAACTTGACCTGTCGCAGGGTTGAATACTTCAAATGTCTTTTGCGATTGGGAAGGCCTAAATTCCCCATTAATAAATAAGTGATGGTCTTCATCTAAAAATGCTTCGACTTCCTTTGATAATTGAACCAAAAAAATCTCCTCCCATCTTTATTTTAGAATATTCTGTATATTTATTATAAAACAAAAGTAGCAGGTTATCTGCTACTTTGTTTTAATTTTTAAACCAATCTGCTTTTGTAGTATCTAACAAAATATTAATTTGTTTTGTTTCTTGATATTCGTCCAAGCCGTATGGGCCTAAACTTCTACCAATTCCACTTTGTTTATAACCACCCCAAGGGGCCTTTACATTTGTTAAATGATAATTGTTAATCGATGTAATTCCTGCCTTTACCTGTTTAATGACTCGGAGTGCTTTCTCATAGTCTTCTGAAAAGACTGCCCCTGCAAGCCCATAAATTGTATCATTCGCTAACTGAATTGCTTCTGACTCATCTTTGAAAGGCTGGATTGTTACAACAGGGCCAAAGATTTCTTCTTGAACAATTCGCATATCGGCTGTGACATCTGTAAATATTGTTGGTTCTATAAAAAAACCTTCTTCCATTCCAGGTTTTTTTATTGGTTTACCACCTGTTAATAAGGTTGCCCCTTCTTGTTTTCCAATCGTTATATAATTTAATATATTTTCAAAATGAGTTTCACTAACAATGGCTCCCATTTCACTTTTCGGATTGTCACCTGGGCCTACTTCAATTTGCTTGGCACGATGAACAAATTGCTCAACAAATTGATCATAAATACCTTCTTCAACTAATATGCGACTACCTGATGAACATACTTGTCCAGATCCCATAAAGATTCCCATAAGTGCATAATCAACAGCTAAGTCAAGATTAGCATCAGTAAAAATAATATTAGGGGATTTACCGCCAAGTTCTAAAGATACTTTTTTCATCGTATCAGCCGCCGTTTTCATAATTGACTTGCCGACTCCTGTACTTCCTGTAAAGGATACGATATCAACATCTTTACTTTCTGATATTGTTTGCCCGACATCTAAACCTGTTCCTAATATTAAATTGACGACTCCTTTTGGTAGGCTCGTTTCATCCATCAACTCAAATAAACGAACGGCTGTTAAAGGCGTAATCTCTGCAGGCTTTAAGACAATACTATTGCCCGCTGCAATGGCTGGTGCTATCTTCCATACACTCATTAAAAGTGGGAAATTCCAAGGGACGATGAGGCCTGCAACACCAATGGGTTCCTTTATAATCATCGTTTCCATATTTTGTTCAGGTTGATAAGTCAGGTCATTTGTTTCTTGAAGTAAACTCGCATAATAACGGAAGGTAGCTATCGATTCATCTACATCACTTTCCGCTTCACGAGTCGTTTTTCCATTATTTTCGACTTCTAAATGAATGAGTTCATCTTTAGATTCCACTAGTTTGTTAGCAATTTCATGTAAAACCTCTGAACGCTCAAAAGCCGTTTGATTAGACCAAACACCTGAATCAAAAGAGGCCCTCGCTGCTTTAATGGCAAGGTCTGCTTCTGTTTTCTTACTATTTGGCGCAAGTGCAATAATCTCATTTTTGGCTGGATTAATCACTTCCGTCATACTAGACGATCGTGAAGCCATCCATTTTCCATCGATATAATTTTTTAATAACTTAGCCATAAAACATACCCTCTCTCTAACTTACTGTTCTTTCGGTCTAAAAGATGCAATATATTCCGGAGAGTCTTCATATTCTAATATGCCAATCTTTTGAACATCAACAACGACCATATAAGATTGACCGCTATCAAGCGCACGATCAAAGGCTGCTGAAAATGCATCGACTGATTCAACACGTTCAGCTTGAAAGCCCATTGACTCTGATAATTTAACGAAATCTGGATTTTTCAAGTCGACACCTGTTTGTCTCCCGTAAGCAGCTTCTTGATAATATTTCAAAATACCGTAACCACCATCATCAAATAATAATACAATGACAGGAGCCTCTTCTTGAGTTGCTGTAATCATTTCACCAGCATTTACCATAAAACCTCCATCACCAGCAATTAAGACGACAGGCTTATCTGGTTGACCTAACTTAGCGCCAATAGCCATTGGCAAGCCTTGGCCAATTCCTCCGCCAGCCATATACTGATAATTTCGTGGAGATGTCACATCAATTAACTTATTACCCCATGTATATCCCGGGATTGTGACGTCTGTTACAAGAACTGAGTCTTTCGATAACTTTTCATTTATTAATTGAGCGATATCGCTATATGGTCCAATTTGATTTCGTAAATCTTGGCGGACTTTTTCTTTGACTTGCTTGACTTCCTCTACAAAAGTTTCATCATTTGTTCGTTTATAACTGACTAACTCACGATTCATTGTCTCTAGCGCTAATTTAGCGTCTGCAACAATAACCTCTTGCGGAATATAACTACGATTAATAGCATGTGGATCTAAATCGATATGGATATGATTCTTTGGTGTTGGCAAAGTCCAATCAAAGGTTTCTGGGCCTCTGAAATGAACACCTACACTAATCAATAAATCGGATGATTCCAGTAAGCCCGCAACATCTTCTGTCGCCGCAAAGTTTCCGATACATAAAGGATGATCTTCAGGATAAACACCCTTAGCATTTTCACTCGTGATAACAGCCGCTTGTAAATAATCAACTAATTGTCTTAATGCTTCCGTTCCACCAGCATGAATCACACCATTCCCCGCCCAAACAACAGGTCGTTTTGCTTGCGCAATTTGCTCAATTGTTTCTGTAGTTAAGTTAAGGGATGCTTCCCCTGCGACAGATTCAACCCAATCTGTATCTGCTATAATTTGTGCTTGATAGTTTGTTGGGATATTCAAAGTTACCGGTCCTGTTGGAGCAGTTTTTGCTTCAATAATTGCTTCTCGAACAAAAGCTGCCGCTTTCGCCGGTCGTTTCATAAGGTAAGCAGACTTACTCGCTCCATCTGTCATTTGTAATTGATTTTTTGCTTCGTGAATATATCGTTCATTTGCACCAATATAATGACTATCAGCTTCTCCTGTTAGATGAAGGAGAGGTGTTCCTGCATTCCACGCTTCAACTAGAGATCCTGCACCATTACCCGCACCACTTCCTGTACTCGTAATGACAACACCAATCTTACCTGTTGCACGTGCATAAGCATCTGCCATGTTCACGGCACCACTCTCACCACGGGATGTGACGACCCTTATTGAACCTTCTCTATATATAGCGTCGTAAATGGGCATATTATGAATACTTACGATTCCATATACCGCTTCGACTCCTTCGCGAACTAATTCTTTTACAATGGCATCTGCTACTGTGAATTTTGATTGTTTTGTCATGTATGTTCCTCCTAAATTAATCGCCAAAAAGGCATACCTTTATATAATAGACTAACATATATAGGCTGACATATCATGCTTTCCCCATATACCCTTCATTTACTCAACCAAAACAAAAAGAACATTTCACCATCTTGGTAAAATGTTCTTTTAAACTTATTCATCTTTCCAACAGTCGACATTTTTAAGTCCTTTAATAGTCGAAGCTTTAAAGCTTGGATTTAATCCTTGCTTCCGTTGTTTTACAAAGTCATCTAATACATCAAATGCAATCCGACCCAGTAAGGCAATAACTACTAAGTTAATAATCGCCATTAAGCCCATAAACAAGTCAGCCATCGACCAAACAATTTCAACTGTTGCCATTGCTCCGAACATGATCATAGCTAATACAAGTACCCGATATGTGAGCAGCCAACGCTTACTTGCCTTAATAAATTCAATGTTCGTTTCACCATAATAATAGTTTCCAATAATCGAGCTAAATGCGAAGAACAAGATAGCAATCGCAATAAAGTAAGGTGCCCATGATCCAACATGAGCTTCCATCGACAGTTGAGTTAATATAATGCCACTTTTCGAACTTGTCGTATATAAGCCTGCTAATATAATGATAAATGCCGTTGCTGAACAAATGATAATCGTATCAAAAAAGACACCTAAACTTTGAACTAATCCTTGTTTAGCAGGATGTGTCACATTTGCTGTTGCGGCAGCATTTGGCACACTTCCCATTCCCGCCTCGTTTGAGAAGAGTCCACGTCTAACCCCTTCTAGAAGGGCAGCCCCTAAACCACCACCTACAACTTCTCTGAAACCAAATGCTTCAGACATAATCAATTGAAAAACAACTGGAATTTGTGACATGTTCGTTATTACAATGTAAAAAGCTATGGCAATATAAAAGATGGCCATAATCGGAACAACAAGTTCAGTAATCTTTACAATTCGATTAACACCACCAAAAATAATAACAGCTGTAATAATAACTAAAATAGCTCCGACCATCCAATCATGCAAACCAAATACATCTACAAAAGACTGGCTAATTGTATTTGATTGAACGGCGTTAAAAATGAAGCCGAAACTTAATGTTAATAAAATAGCAAATATGATTCCTAACTTACGCCAACCAAGCGCTTTTTCCATATAATAAGCTGGTCCACCACGGAAGTTATTCCCATCACGTACTTTGTATACTTGTGCTAAGGTGCTTTCAATAAAAGCGGTTGCCATTCCGATAATCGCAATGATCCACATCCAAAAAACAGCTCCTGGCCCACCTACGCCTATCGCAAGTGCAACACCTGTTACATTCCCTGTCCCAACACGAGATGCGGCACTTATTGTAAATGCTTGGAAAGGAGAGACCCCATCCTTATTTTCCTTCTTTTCGACAATTAACCGAAACATCTCACGGAATAATCTGACTTGAACAAATTTCGTTCGCACCGTAAAGTAAATGCCTAAAACTAATAATAAGGCAATTAAAATATAGGTCCATAAAAATTCATTCAAAGGACCAACTAACCATTCTAATAATTGCATATATATGCTCCTTTCATAGAAAACTGTATAGATTGAGCCATTATATTTTAAAAGACTTACCAATTTTACGAAATATGTAATAAGATTGTCAAGATTTATTCAACTTTTAATTATTCAGCCTTACAAAACTGTAAGGATTCTGTCATGGAAACCAATAGTTACTCCAGCCCAAATCTCCTAGACTGAAAGTAGATTCAAAATAAATGAATTGGAGAGAAGGAAATGAAAAAAGCTATTATATTAATTTTAAGTGGAGTTGCATCATTATTTTTACTGGCAGGATGTTCACTAGATGAGCTGAGTGAAAAATTTGTTCCTCAAGCATTAGGTGTCGGCTTATATGGTGATGAGGAGAATATTCAAATGCAAATTGACAACTTTAAAAATGACATTGTTGATGAACATCTATTCGATATTAAAATGGTCAAAGATAATGATAGTACAGTTATGATTATGTCCCAGTCAACTGCTGAATCGGCTCAAGATCAAGAGCTGTGGAACGAGGTCATGGAAGGTGATAAAACAAAGCCCTTAAAGGAATTACCGAAAGCAAGTAAAGAAGAAGCGATTTTATTTTCAAAAGAGAAGTCTACTAATTTAACTTTAAATGACGATTCTATTTCTAGTAAGCATATAGGTAATATTGTCTTTGGTAACAGTCGGGCATACACTGATCACTATTTAATTGTGACAGATGACCAATTCAAACAATTGACAGGTCATAATAAGGCAATCGGGTTTTTAAAATTCCATGAAGATGAAAACCCTAAACATAAATTAAATGACTTTGACGATATTGACTATGTCCAATTAATCGACTCTCGTAACTAAGATCAAAACCACTCCAAACAGAGTGGTTGTTTCATGTATAATAGTTGTGAGGTGACGTCATGACAAACAGACTAAAAGTTCATCCTATCATTATTCCAACATCATTAGGTAAATTAGAGACAATCAATTTTTACTTAGTTGAACGTGATGATGAACTTATTTTAATAGATGCAGGTGAAAATAGAGATACTCATTTTCAAGCCTTAATCAATAAATTAAAAGAACTGAACAAAGATCTTTCAGACCTGAAAGCAATTTTACTTACACACCACCATAGTGACCATACTGGTCTTGTTAACAGAATCCGCTCTAAGGTTGAGCTGCCAGTATTTGCCCATAAAAGGGCCGGGGTGAGATTAAAACGCGATGAGGCTTATTTTAAGAGGCGGATTCATTTTTTTAAAAACTTATATGACAAACATGGTTGCGGAGAAAAAGGAGCCGAACGTGTCCTTCAATTAGAACAGTCTTTTGAAAAGGGCAAAGATGATGCGCTTGCTGGGCCGCTTACATATTTTAATGACGGTGATTTTTTGTATGGATTCAAAGTTATTAGTGTGCCTGGTCACTCACCAGATCAAGTTATTTTTTATGATGAGCGTGAAAAAGTCGCCTTTGTTGGTGATCATTTTATAAAGCATTCACCTTCTAATGCCATTTATGACCTTTTGGAAGATGGTTCTACCTTTCATTCCTTAATGGTTTATGAGCAATCTTTAAAAAAACTACTCAACATCGACATTCGGCTTGCTTATGCTGGGCATGGGGAGGCAATAACAGATGTGAAGGATATTCTCAATCATAAGCTTGACCGGATTGAACAAAAAGGTAGACGCATCTTAGGGGAATTAACAGAAGCAATGACTGCCATGCAATTAGCTGAAAAAATGTATCAAGGAAGACTAAATTCCCCCATCCTTTTTGCGCTCATCATGTCTGAATTGATTGGCCACCTTGAGCGGCTTGAACATTTTGATTTCGTGAAAAAGCTTTCTGTTCGTGATATGTTAATGTATGAAAGAATGAAATAGATGTGGGGGATGAAGATGCGTATTGGATTAATTGGTTGTGGTGCTTTAGCTCAATATATGTTAGAGCATGAAGATAACTATCGTTATGATATCGTTAGTGTTTTTGTACGAGATGCAAAAAAATATGAAACACTTGCTAAAAAGTATGATCTACAGTTGTATACTGATTTAGATGAGTTTTTACAATCTAATATTGATCTTGTTGTTGAGCTTGCAGGTGTTCCTGCAGCACGTGAACATGGAGTTGAAGTGGCAAAGAAAAAAGATTTACTCATTATTAGTATTGGTGCTTTTGCTGATGAAGCTTTTGCAAAAGAAATGGAAGAAGCCGCTCATGCAAATGGGCATCGTATTTATTTACCATCAGGCGCTATCGGTGGACTGGACACTGTACAAAATGCACGTGACACTGGTCAGCTTGAAGAAGTAATGATTTCAACACGAAAACCTGCTGCATCTTTAGATGAGCCGGATATTACCGAGCCTAAAGTGGTTTTTGATGGGGTTGCAAAGGATGCAATTGAATTGTTTCCGAAAAACGTGAATATATCCATTGCTTTATCATTGGCTGGACTTGGAATTCATCAAACGCGTGTCCGCTTAGTTGCTGATCCTCATGTTACAACAAATGAACATGAAATAACGGTCAAGGGGCCTTTCGGTTCGGGAACATTTCAACTATCAAATGCACCCTTGCCGACAAATCCAAAATCAAGTTTTATTACAGCAATGAGTGTCATTGGCACATTAGAACGTTTAGATCGCACAATTCAAATCGGTTCATAAAGGGAAAGGTTGATTCAATTTAATGGATCAACCTTTTTTTAATAGCCAGAATCTTTCGAAAGGAAATTATCGATCATTTTATAATCGTATGTTTGCAAGGGCTTTTCAGCAGGCCCTTCTAGCACTTCACCATCATAAGAGAATCGCGAACCATGACAAGGGCAATCCCATGTTTTTTCTGCTTCATTCCAATTGACTTCACAACCTATATGAGTACATGTCGTATCAACGAAGAAAATATCACCAACTTCATTTTTATAAACACCTTTTCTTTCACCATCGACTCGAATGATTTTCGCTTCATTTTTCTGTAGTTCATCTATTTCCACTTGTCCTTTTTCGAACTTCCCTTTTACAAGATGTGCTACAACATCCTTATTTTGTTTAGCAAATGCTTTGAATCGTCTTAAAATATAAGTATGTTTTGGATGAAATACTTGGCGAGATCCAATCGGTTGCTTCGTTATATAATCAACTAAAAGTCGAGCGGCGGCTGTCCCGTTTGTCATTCCCCACTTATTAAATCCAGTCGCGACAAGGATATGCTCATCCTTTCGTGTAAGTGGTCCAATATAAGGCATACCGCTTACCGTCATCATATCTTGAGTTGACCATCGCGCATATATCTTTTCAATGCCAAACTGTTCAACGGCAAATTGATATAAAGCATCATATTTTTCCATTGTATTAATATTGTCACCTGTACGGTGTTCTTCTCCAACGATTAAAAGGGCACTTTCTCCATTGATATCAATCTTTCGCACCGAACGTGCTGGACTTTCCACATTAATATACATCCCTTTGGACAAATCTGCCTTAGGTTTAATACAGAGTACATAAGAACGCTCTGGATACATGCGCATCATGTACATCATGTACATCCCTTTTCCTTCATAAAATGGGTAATGTGACGTAATAAGAACATCATTTGCTTTTATTTTATAGTCACTCGTTGTCTGAACAAGCTGTTGTTCACCATCTAATATATTGACTGCCGTTGTTTCTTCATATACTTTTAAGCCGCGATTGATTGCTTGTTCAAGTAATGCTTTACAATATTTCACTGGATGAAAGCGCCCTTGCTCTTCTAATTTAAGAGCTCCTTTTACCTCTATATTAAACGGTAAGTCACGCTCAAAAGTCCCGTCTATGCCTAAGGTGTTATAGGCCTCATATTCTGCTTCAAGTGATTCTAGTCCGCTTTCTGTCAAAGCATAAACATAAGCCGCTTCTTCAGCATAATCACAATCAAGATTGTCACTTATAATTTTTTCCTTCATCCACTCAAGTGCAGTACGATTCATCTCATAGTAAGCTTTTGCTTCATTCTCACCAAGGTTTTGAATTAATTCGCTATATTTCACGCCATGTTGAACGGTCATTTTGGCAGATGTATGGCCCGTTGTTTTCGATAGAACTTGCCCTTCATCAATTAAAACAACTTTATAATGTAATTTTGTTAAGAGATAGGCACTTGTAATCCCTACTATGCCTCCACCTACAATACAAATATCACAATCAATATCTTTTTTTAATGGCTCATATGACCTTTGTTTATTTTGTAACCAATAAGAAGACGATTTCTTTGGCATCTTATTCATGATCTTCTTCCTTTCAATTGTTGTAACATAATCATCCAAACTTCGATTAATTATGCTATTATTATGAACAAAGGGGGAATCTTTATGCGCAAATTTTTTATCATATTGACAATCATTTTACTTAGTTTCACATATATATTACCTGTAAATAAAACCGCTTTAGCAAATGAAAACAAAGATAAATTAACGATTATTTTCACACATGATTTACATGATAATTATTATCCTTTTACAGCTGAACGAAAGGGAAAGCTTGAACAGGTCGGTGGTTTTGCAAAAATTGCTCGCATTATTGAAGATGAAAAAGCAAAAAATCCAGATGCGCTCGTTGTTGATGCTGGCGACTATGCGATGGGGACACTTTTTCAAACAATCTTCGCAACGGAAGCACCAACACTTAGACTTTTTGGAAAAATGGACTATGATGTCGTCACATTTGGAAACCATGAATTCGACTTCCGTGCCGATGGTTTGGCAGATAGCTTATTTGCTGCCCTAGAAAGTGGTGAAGATATTCCACCAATCGTTGCATCAAACATCATCTACCCTACTGACGATAATGGGAATATTATTGAGTCATTACAGCATTTACATGATGCAATGGATGCTTATGATGTACAAGATTACACTGTAATTGAAAAGTCTGGCATCCGAATTGGTGTCATTGGATTACTTGGTGAAGAAGCAGCAGGTGATGCCCCTATGTCCGGGGTTGAATTTGATCACATTGTCGATGCCGCACAGGCGACCATTGATAGGATGAAAGAAGAGGAAGATGTAGATTTTATTTTAGCCATTTCTCACTCTGGTACAGATGAGAACCCTTCTAAGTCAGAAGATGAAGAACTTGCAAAAGAAGTTCCTGACATTGATGCGATTATTAGTGGCCATTCACATACATTACACGAAGAACCGATCATCCATGGGGATACGGTTATAGGTTCCTCTGGTTCCTATGGGCAATATGTAGGCGTGATGGAACTTATCCAAGATAGTAATCAGTGGACATTAGACCGCTATGAGACAATTCCAGTCACGGAAGATGTTAAAGATGTTGAAGATGTAGCTAAAGAAATCGAACACTTTAAAGATATTGTCCAAGATACATATTTAGATACATATGATTGGGACTTTCACCAAATTATTGCGCGTGCTCCTTTTGACTTATCTAATTTCGCAACCTTATCAAAAAAACACGATGAATCAACCATTGGAAATTTAATCGGCGATAGTTACCGGCACACGATTCAAGAAATTGAAGGGGCCGACTATGATGACATTGCTGCAGCCGTCGTTCCTGTTGGAAATATTCGAAGTTCATTTCCGAAAGGTGATATTACGGTCTCAGATGCATTTAATGTATTAGCACTAGGTGTTGGGAAAGATGGCTCAAGTGGTTATCCACTTGTCAGTGCTTATTTAACTGGTAAGGAATTAAAAACCGTTGCAGAAGTTGATGCGTCTGTTACACCACTTTTTAATGATGTTCAATTATATATGAGTGGATTAACCTATACATTTAATCCTAATCGGATTATTTTTAATAAAGTTACGAATGTTCAATTACAAGATATGGATGGCAATCGAACTGAAATTGATGATGATAAATTGTATCGAATTGCTGTCGGCTTATATTCTGCCCAAATGCTCCCCTTAGTAACCGACTTATCTTATGGCTTACTAAAAATTGAGCCTAAAGATAAAGATGGGAAAATTATAGAGGATTTTGAAGAACATATTATTTATGACGGTGACCAAGAATTAAAAGAATGGTATGCATTAGCAAATTATTTAAGTTCTTTTGAAAAAGTTGATGGTTTACCTGAAATACCTACTTACTATGAACAAACACACGACCGAAAAGTTGTTCATGATAGCAAAAATATAATTGACATTTTTAAACAACCTAATAAAATTACACTAGCTATCTATGCTATTGCCTTAACGATTCTTTTAATCTTGTTTTTCATCATTCGATTTATCGTGAAAAAAGTGCAGAGAAGACGTCAAAACTAAATTGTGACACACTCATTTCAATTGTGAAATTAGTGTGTCCTATTTATGACGATCTTGCGTCCATTCATTCCACAAGGTTGATTGCGCTTTCATGCAAGGGGCTGAAGATTCAGATAGTTTCGACGCTTTGTTTTAATATCGACAAATATGGGTATAACACTTATTATAGTAATGTTACATAAATCATAATGGAGGTGAGTATAATGAATTTAGCTGCAATTGGAGTACCAGGCTTAATTATCATTTTAGTCATTATACTAATTTTATTCGGTCCTAGAAAGCTACCTGAAATTGGTTCAGCTGTTGGTAAGACTTTAGCTGAGTTTAAGAAATCAACAAGAGAAGTTATGGAATCAGATGATTCAGACGAAAAAGATCAAGACGATAAGAAAGCGGAATAAGTAGGTGAAAAGAATGCCTCATACGGACAAAGATAAGGATACGGTAACAGAACCTTCAGTTTATGAGCATCTTGAAGATTTACGAAAACAACTCGTCAAATCTGCTGTCGTATTCTTGCTGTTTTTTATTGCAGTCTTTAGTACGATTAACTTTTGGTTCCCATACGTAACAAGAGGACATAAATTAATTATATTAAGTCCGTTAGAAGTAGTTTCATTTTACATGACAATTTCATTTGCTTTAGCATTCGGACTAGCACTTCCTTTTCTATGTCATTTTATGTGGCAATTTGTTAAACCGGGTTTAACAGATAAAGAGAGTCGCTTTTTCAGTTTATACACACCAATCATTTTCTTACTATTTCTAATTGGGCTTGCCTTTGGTTTTTTCGTTGTCAATCCACTCAGTTATCAATTTTTAACGAAGTTAGGTGCGATTAATTTCGAAGTGATGATCTCAGCACAAGAATATGCGCGCTTTTTATTGCTAACAACGATGCCAATTGCATTGATGTTTGAACTACCAATGGTTGCGATTTTCCTTGCAACGATTGGACTTTTAACTGTTGACACATTAAAAAAAGTGAGAAAGTGGTCGTATGTTGCTTTAGCAATCATATCAGCTTTAATTACACCTCCTGACTTTATTAGTCAGTTAATGGTACTCGTTCCAATGATATTATTGTATGAAGTAAGCATTCGTCTTGTGGCACGTGTTGAAAAACGAGAGAAAGCTAAACAACAAATGAATGAATCGACTTCATCTTAATCTTTTTATTCAAGGGGGATTATTATATGTCAGAAAAAAATAACAAGACGAACAATGCAGGTATGAGTCGTCGTAATTTCCTGAAAAATAGTGGACTTGTTGCCGGCGGTGTTGTTGGTGGGTCACTATTTGGTGGATTAATTACAAATCAATTTTCAAAAGATAATAAGAATGAAGATACTACAAACGAAACGCCAGTTACCTTTGAAGCGAGAACATTTTTCAACCGTAACGAAGACTTCGCCGTATTATCAGCTGCAACAGAACGTATTTTCCCGGAAAATGATAATGGACCTGGTGCAATTGAACTAGGTGTTCCATATTTCATTGACCGTCAATGTGCTGGAGATTGGGGTAAAAACGCAAACGATTATATGCAAGGACCTTTCCCAGTCATTGAAGTGACAGAAAACTATGAGGAAAACAAAAAATCTGTTGACAAAGTAACACCTGGAACAGTTGTTACCGTGCCTTCAAACACACCTCGTTACCAAACGAAAATGACACGTGGTGTCTTATTTTTAGAAGGTATTCGTGCAATGGAAAAGCAATCTCAAGATAAATTTGATGAAGGCTTTGCACAATTAGAGGCTGAACAACAAGATGAAATCTTACAGTTGTTTGAAGCAGGTGGCATCGATGTGAGTGGAGTTGACTCTGCTCAATTCTTCGGATTGTTACGTCAAACTGTTATTGAGGGTGTTTACGCTGACCCAGTTTACGGTGGTAACCGAAACATGGATGGTTGGAGAATGAAAGGATTCCCTGGACCACGTATGGCTTATTATGATCAAATCGATGCAGAAGATTTCATCGAAATGGAGCCTGAACCGTTACGTGCATATCAAGGAAACTAACTTAGAAGAAGCTTTATAGGAGGATTTACATGGCTACAAAATTAGACAAAACAGACGTTGTCATCGTTGGTAGTGGTTGGGCAGGGAGTATCGTTGCTGCAGAACTATCAAAGAATGGTCGTAACGTTGTAGTATTAGAGCGAGGAAAAGATCAAAAGAACTCAGACTTCATCGGAGTAAAAGATGAGTTAAGATATACAAATCGTGATGAAATGATGGAGAAACTTAGTGGTGAAACAATAACATCACGCGTTTCAACTGATGATGTGGCACTTCCGGTTCGTTTAATGAACGAAGTAAACACTGGAACAGGTCTTGGTGGAGGTAGTGTTCACTGGGCTGGTTCAGTTTACCGTTGGCGCCCTTATGACTTCGAAATTCGTTCGAAAACAATCGAACGTTACGGTGAGGAGAAAATTCCTGAAGGAATGACAATCCAAGACTGGGGTATTACATATGATGAATTAGAACCATATTATGCTAAATGGGAATTAACAGCAGGTATTGCTGGAGAACCCGATCCCTTAGGTGATGAGCGTTCGATTGAATATCCGAACCCACCAATGAAAGAATCACCTGCAATTAAATTGTTCAAAGAAGCAACAGAAGAAATGGGATTACACCCTTATCAAATGGCTTCAGCAAACATGTCAGAAAAATATACGAACCCAGACGGTGAAACAATTAACCAATGTTTATTCTGTGCTTACTGTACAATGTATGGTTGTGACTTCGGTGCAAAGGCTGAGCCTTTAGTAACGGTTATTCCGACAGCACAAAAAACAGGTAATAGTGAATTCCGTACAAATGCTTTAGTTCGTCGTGTTCTTCACGAAGACGGAAAAGCAACAGGTGTTCTATATGTAGACACACGAACAGGTCAAGAGTTCATTCAAGAAGCAGATGTTGTTGTATTAGGAGCCTTTACATTCTCTAACAACCGTCTACTATTATTATCAGACATTGGTGAACCATATGATCCAGAAACACGTAAAGGTGTGATTGGCCGAAACTTCACAGGTCAATTCAACACGTCATTCCTAGGTGCTCGCGGCTTCTTCGAAGATAAGAAGTTTAACTATTACATGGGTGCTGGTGGATTAGGTGGCGCATTAAGTGATTATGACGCAGACCATTTTGATCATACAGACTTAAATTTCATCCATGGTGGTGGAATTGAATTACGTCAATACGGTGATGGTGCAATTAAAAATAACTTCGTTCCAAAAGATACACCTTCTTGGGGTGAAGAATTTAAAGAGAAGTCATTACACTATGCTTACCGTTCATTAATCGTTTGGTACTCAGCAGCAGTTATGCCTTGGTGGCACAACTATTTAAGCTTAGACCCTACGTATAAAGATGAATATGGTGATCCATTAATTCGTGTAACGAACAAACTAACAGAACAAGATAAAAACATTGCTCAATTCGGTATTGATAGATGTACTGAAATTATGGAAGCAATGGGTGCAGATATTGTTGAACCAGATTCATTACCAGATCAATTCGACCACACATACACAGGTATGCACTATATCGGTGGTGTTGTGATGGGTGAAGATCCGGAAACATCTGCAGTTAACAACTACTCACAAATGTGGGAAATGGAAAACTTATTCGTTGTTGGTGGTTCATCACTCCCACACTTTAGTAGTCACCACCCTACTCCAACAATCGGTGCACTTGCATACCGTGCGGCAGAAGGCGTTGAAAAATTCCTAGAAGACGGTGGACTATTAGTAGAAGCTAAAAAAGAAACAGCCAAAGCATAATAAAAAGGTTATCCGGAAAAACCGGATAACCTTTTTTAATGTTGTAAAGAACGACTATTTTTAAAGATCGTCATAAACGTCAAGATGACAATAAGAAATATTGCGATTGATAAAACAGTATATTGAAATCTAATTGCCTCTTGATTAAACAATTTACCAACCGTATCTAAAACAATTGGGGACATAAACTGTTCTAAAAAGGTAAAACTCGATGTCCAAGCAACAACACGATCAGCTTGGTGCAGCTCCACTTTATCAAGGGCTTTTAAGGTAATGATAGGAAATAAGGCCCCTTGTCCAAAACCTACAAAACAAACACTTAATATAACAATAGGTACCAGATTTGTAATCGACAATAAGAAAAAGGCCAGTGCCATAAAGGTCAGCATGACAGGTATAATATACTGCTTAAATGTCATCTCAATTCGTACTAAGAAAAAGCTTGTAATCATTCCACCTACCGTCGTAAATGAAACAACTGTACCCGCTAAAGTAGCCCCACCAAGAGCATTTTGCTCTAAATAAAGGGCGATGTTTGTAGCGATTGAGTAATAAGCAAGCATGACAGCTCCCATAGCTAGAGCATAACCATAAACTTGAATAGGTAATCGGTTCTTCTCGCTTGACTCCGACTTTTTTGTACTTCTCCTTTTGATAAATAAAAATAAACGAGGATAAAAATGGCTAATCCTAGAAAGTAAACATTAAACGGAACTTGCCAACCAAAGGAAGCAAGCCATCCTGCAACAAGCATGGTAATAATCCCACCAAAATTACTAAAGGCTGAGTTATATCCCATCATTTTCGTCCGCTCTGTATCTGTATAATAATCGTTAATTAAAGACATAGATAAAGGCATTACAAGCCCTACTCCTGCCCCTAAGACGAGACGTAATATAGAGATTATTTCAATGTTATTAATAAATTGCGGAGCAATACCAGCTATTAAGTAGATAAGCAACCCAATCATTAAGATTGATCTTTTTGTCATCCTTTGTGTTAAATAACTTGATACAAATGAAAAGGGAATGATCATCAATGATGGTGCTGTTAAGATAAGTTTTATAAAAGTCGGACTTGCTTCCGGAAATGCTTCTTGCATAAGTCCCAAAGCTGGTGAAATAGCAGCGCCAGCCATCACTGTTGCCATTGATATCGATAAAATTGTTGGCTTTAACATCTTATTAATTGTTTCCACGACTCCTTCTACTTCAACTTGTTACTTGCTTCTTGAAAAATATCTGTCATCATGATTAATTGTTCTTCCGAAACATGATCAAATAAGGACAACATTTTTTCCCGACCTTCTAATTGAAGTTCGGCTAATTGTGATGCGCCTTTGTTTGTTATGTTCAAACGTATAATCCGTCGATCATTTTTATCCCTTTGACGTTCAATATAATCATTTTCAATTAAATGATCAGACGCAATTGTTATGGCACCTGCAGTCATTTGTAGCTTTTCTGCTATTTCCGACATTTTAAGTGGTCCACTTCTTTGGAGTAACATAATGATATGCGATTGTGAACCAGGAAAGGTCTTCTCATAAATTGCCTTCCATAGTCGCTCTGCCTTAACTGATAAATCCCAGAAAGTATTTTCAAAATGAATAAAACGTTCCAATTGCATATAACCATCCTTTAATAATTAAATAGTTTAACATTTAAAGTATTATACGCACTCTCCTAAAGAAATGCAAACTTTCTACTGATTGTCAGTCAATTGTTTGATATACTTAAAATGTATAAGCCGATAAGGAGACATACTATGAATGAAAACATTGATAATTTAGTCACTTCATTTTTTAAAACATATTCAACACAGCAACAACATCATCTAATCTCGTTCATAAGATTTTTTTATCTGTCATCATCGTTTTTGCTTTTGTTTGGATATATAATATTTGTAAATGGTTCATTAAAAAATATATTTCTAATAAGAAAGTAAAAAGCATTTTACAGTCAACGATACGTAATTTAATGTTTTTAATTTCCGTTGTGCTCATGTTAGGTGTTTGGGTTAATGTTAAAAATTCAATCATCTTAATTTTTGCCGCTATTGTTGGTGTCACTATTTTTTCAATTCGAAACTTATCAACGAATCTTGTTGCTTGGTTAATGTTATTACGAAAGCAATACTTTAAGCTATATGATCGAATCGAAATAAATGGCATAGTCGGTGATATGATTAAGATTACCCCATTTTATTTCAAGTTAATGGAACGGGGAAATAACTTGTCATCTGCCACACCGACAGGTCCGTAATACTGGTACCTAATCATATTATTCTTGATAGTACAATTTTTAATTTCAACGACCAAATTCCGGTTAATTGGAAAGAAGTTACATATGCCTTAACAATTGATAGCGATTGGCAAACAGCATATCCAGTGATTGAAGCATCTGCCCAACAATATACTCATAAATTTAAACAACAATTCCCAGGTCACACTCTAAAAAAGATTGAAGAAGAACTCGAACTATTAGAAGAAACCTTAACTTATAAAATCTACTTATTATTAGAAGATGAGGCAGCAAAGATCGTCTTACAAGTTCCTACCCATTTCCAAAATGGGACACGAGCACAATCACAATTAAACGAACTCATATTACCACAACTTATGGAAATAGACGATGTTCAACTCAATGCGGTTGCTACGCACCTCTATTTTGAAAATGACTTAAACATTAAAAAAGAACATAAAAATAGCTAGGACTCATTTGTCGTCCTAGCTACTTTTATAATCGCTTTCCATTACCTGTGAACTCTCTCACTTCTCCGTCCTCTTCTAATGGATCAATTGTATGCTTAAAAGAATACCCTTTGGAAATAGTAACCAATGTTAGCCATAAAGTAAAAACAGTTAAAACTATTCCAACAATAAGTGACATCATCAACATATACTATCCCTTCACTTTCTCAAAAATAATATATTTAAACTTCTCAAATTATACTCCTTAACTTACCTACATTATACACCATTTTAAGAATATGTGTAGTCCAACTATTTCTAAATGAGTTTAGGCCTTCATATCCACTTCAGACATGAAGATTTTTTCTTGACTTAATTACAATTTTCCTTAAAATATGATTTAATCACATTTTTCTGATAATTCAACTTACTGATTTGTGACAGATTGTAATTTGAAAGGAGGGATAATAATGAAACGAAAAGAACCGATTAACAATTGGAAATTATGGATTTTGTTAATCATTCTTTATATCTTATGTGTTCCATGGTACTTACCTAAAGGATCCTATAATCCGATTATTTGGGGTGTACCTTATTGGGCACTAATTATAATGGGAATTTCCTTACTTGTTTCAATCACTTTAACTTATATTGTAGAGTTCCATTGGCATATTGCAGACGACGAACATGAGGAGAGTGACGATTGATGGATCTAGCATTTTCTGGTGTATCAGGTATTACTATAATGGTGTCCTATGGCTTATTAATGTTAGCCATCGGTATTTGGACATTTTTAAAGAACAAAGGGATACATCTTTCAAATAGAGAGTTTTATCTAGGTGGAGGGAAAATTGGAACGGTCGTTTTATTTTTCACCTTCTTCGCGACACAATATAGTGGAAACACAATTGTAGGATATGCACCTACTGCTTATCGAATGGGATTTATGTGGCTTCAATCAATTACATTTTTTATCCTAATCGTTATTGGTTATTTACTATTTGCTCCAAGGCTATACATATTAAGTAAACGATTTGAATTTATTACCCCTTCGGATTTTATTGAAAAACGCTTTAATAATAAAGGTGTTACACTACTAGCGTCATTATTAATGTTATATGGTTTATGTAATTTTTTATTAGAACAAATCGTTGCAATTGGACAAGGAGTTAGCGGCTTAACTGGAGGTACAGTACCATATCAAGCTGCAGTTATATTTTTTGTTACTATTATGATTATTTATGGCTGGCTTGGTGGTATGCGCTCTGTTGCTTACACAGATACGATGCAAGGTATCGC
Organism: Pseudogracilibacillus sp.; assembly: GCA_035301825.1. Classification (GTDB taxonomy): domain Bacteria; phylum Bacillota; class Bacilli; order Bacillales; family Amphibacillaceae; genus Pseudogracilibacillus. The sequence goes on from DATGTP010000056.1 coordinate 24,005, forward strand.
ATTACTCTTTGGTGTTATTATATTATTAATTGGTTCGATTATATACTTTGGATCTGTCGGAGAAGCTACATCATATGCCGCCCAATTTTCACCTGAGAAGCTCGGCGTACCTGACATCGACGGAATAATTGGTTGGTTCAGTATGTTAATCTTAGTAACAATTGGGGCTGCTATATATCCACATGCCATCCAAAGAATTTATGCTTCTGAGAGTGAATTAACCTTAAAAAAATCTTTAACTTGAATGACATGGGCACCATTTATTACATCTGGATTTGTTTTTTTAATTGGAATCATTGGTATAAAAGCTTACCCAGGATTATCTGAAGGAGAATCTGAACAATTGGTTGGTATGATGACTAACCATATTGCTTCACAAAATAGCTTCTTTTATTGGGCCATGATTTTATTATTTGGTGGAATTATTGCTGCTATTGTTTCGACTGCTGACTCGGTTTTATTAACACTTTCTTCTGTTATCTCGAAGGATATATACAGTCGATATATTCAACCTTCTGCCAAGGAAGAAAAACAAATCCTTGTCGGAAAAATAACAGGTGTCATTATCGTCATTGGATTATTATTGTTAGCTTGGTATCCACCTGCTACTCTTTATCGGATTTTCATATTAAAGTTTGAGTTACTCATACAAATTGCACCTGCATTTATTATCGGCCTATATTGGAAAAAAATGCATAGTAAGGCTGTTTTTATAGGGATGCTTGTTGGAACAATCGTCGCATCTTACATGGCTTTCTCAGGCTTAAAGCCATATGGAATCGCTAGTGGTTTATGGGGTTTATTTATTAACCTAATATTAGCTGTTAGCTTAAGCTTTTTATTTAAACAACCTGACAGTGAAGAAGCACGTGTTGAACAAGTCATATCTATCAAAAGGGCACCTCTAAAGTACAATTAGAGGTGCCCTTCCCTTCTTCACTTCAACACATCATGCCATGCTTCATTTTTTTCTATAACTGCTTTTGCAAAAGGACATAAAGGAACAATTTTTTTATCTTCATCACGAGTATATTGAACAATTCGTTCAACAAGTTTCTTACCCATTCCTGTTCCCTTTAATTGATCTGATACTTCTGTATGATCAACAATTAATTGTGTCTTTCCCGTAGGGACGAAATGAATTTCAGCAATCCGATCTTCTTCTGTTTCTCCAATATAAAAACGGTTTTCACCTTGTTTTATTTCATGCATGCTTTTACACTCCTTTTATGGCTTACATTGCTCACTATTATCACAAAATGGTTTGTTTTCAGAATAACCACATCCACACAAAGTTGCACGTGTCGCTTTAATTGAACCTTCTTCTGCTTCTATATCTAAATGACCTGTTACATAAATTCGATTACCATCAACTTGTTCAATTGTTGTCTTTTCTGGTGCTTTTTCATTTTCAACACCATCTTTACGAACATATGTTAATGCGCCTGTCGGGCAACGTTCTACAATCTCTGCCACTTGATTTGCATGAGCGTGTTGTGGTTGGATCCAAGGGCGTTCTTTGACATCAAATACTTCTGGCAAGCCTTTAACACATTCTGCTGCATGAAGACATCTGTTTTTGTCATAAGACACATCAATTCCATCACTGACATATGTTTTCACATGTTCAGACATCCCTGTTTCCCCCTTTTATTTGATAACTATGTAATACCACATTTAACAAAATTCAAACTTCTTCCAACTTCGTCACAACTTGACACTCTTTCCTAATCTACTACTTTTATAAATCGCTTCAATTAATTCATTTACTTTTAATGCTTCTTCCGCCTTTATTGCTGGTTCTTCTTTTCCGAGACAACTTAGGATAAAATTCTTCATTTGACGATCACCTGCTACAATTTCATCGTGCACCACTTTTGCCTCGCTCATATGCATGACCCCAAACTCAGGATAATAACATTCAAAAGGAAATAGATTCATACCTTGCTTATCTCCGGATAAACTTAAATGTAATTCATCTTCTTTAATATTAGCTGCCCACGAACATTCCAACATTAAAGAACTCCCATTTTCAAATGTAATATAGGCAGTGACATGGTCATCCACATCAAATGTCTCATGATTAATTTGACCCCATTCATTTACCTGATTTGGCTGGCGACTCAATGCATTATATGTACGACCTAGTACTTCAACAGGCTCATTTCCCTCTTGCAACCATAAAGCTAAATCAAGGACATGACAGCCATAATCAATTAAACTGCCACCACCTTGTAAGGCTTTATTTGTAAAAACACCCCAACCCGGCACCTTACGTTGTCGCATCGCTTTGGCACGAGTAACTAAAACATTGCCCACGTCACCTGAAACCATCATTTTCTTCGCTAAGCGACTCACATCTGTATGACGATAATGATAGCCAAGATATAACAATTTTTGATGTTTTTTTGCATGAGCAAGCATGAGTTCACACTCAGCAGTCGTCAGCCCCATTGGTTTCTCACATAAAACATGACAGCCTGCCCGTAAAGCCTCAATCGTCATCTCCGCATGAAATTTATTCGGCGTACAAATGACGACTGCATCGACCTCTTGCAAAATGTCGTGGTAATCAACCGAAAAAGTCTTCACCCCTAAAGATTCTGCTGTTTCAATTAATAATGCTTCATTCGTATCACTTAAAGCGACTAACTCCGCATCTTCTTTGAGTTTGAGTATAGCCGGAATATGTCTATTAATCGCAATACTCCCCACACCGATTACACCTATTTTTAACGTCATTTATTATTCTCCCTTACGACCTAAGTTTTCTAAAGCTACTGTATAACCATATTGTTGAGGAGTTCTCTGACCCGTATAAGCCCACTTCACCGCGTTAATAATGACACGCTGAATCGCCTCATTGTAATAAGTAGGATATGTTTCATGTCCAGGCCTAAAATAAAAGATTTTTCCTCTTCCACGCTTAAAGGTGACACCACTTCTAAACACTTCCCCACCTTCAAACCAACTAATGAAAACCGTCTCATCAGGTGTTGGAATATCAAAATGTTCCCCATACATTTCTTCCTGACCTAACTCAATATAACTATCAAGCCCTTCCGTAATTGGATGTGTTGGATCAACAATCCACATCCGTTCCTTCTCTCCCGCTTCACGCCACTTTAAATCACAAGTCGTCCCCATTAACACTTTAAATATTTTTGAAAAATGGCCTGAATGCAAAACAATAAGCCCCATGCCATCCAAAACACGCCGTTTCACACGCTCAACTATTTTATCTGACACATCATCATGAGCAAGATGCCCCCACCATAATAATACATCTGTTTCATTTAATACGTCCTCTGACAACCCATGTTCCGGCTCATCTAAAGTAGCCGTTCCAACATCATAACTAGCCTCATTGAGAAACTGTGCAATCACTTGATGTATGCCGTCAGGATAGACATCAATAACCGCCTCATCTTCCCGCTCATGGCGGAATTCATTCCATACAGTCACCTTCATTTTAACCCCTCCAATTTATAGAGACTCGTAAAAATAGTAGCAAAAAAAGCCGTCAATATGAAGCTATTTTAAACAAATAGTAAGATAATTTGAATATTTATAAGCATTTACCATTCACCCAATTAAAAAAAGCTTGCCTAAAAGGCAAGCTCCTTGAATATTATATTAATGATTGAAATGAAGATGGCGCTCATTCGTTTGCTGGTGTTTTCTCTCAGCTATTAATACGCCAATAGCTAAAACACCAACAATAGCCGTTATAAGTAAGACATTACTATATGAACTAAATGACGATTGATTCAAGACATTCCAATGTCCCATATCAAGTTCTAAAAAGCGGCTAAACAAAGCAATGCCAATTGCTGATGCTAAAAAGGTCATCAATGTGAACAGCCCCATAGCGATTCCATTTTGATTGGCTGGGACAATTTGTGAAATATAACTCGAAAATGAAGTTTGGTTAGCTGTAAAACCTAAAAATACTGGAACGAGTAAAAGACAAATCCAAATGGGTGAGACACCTACAAGAGATGATAAAGCTAAACAAGCTATAATCATCATGAGAAAAGAAAGTTGGTTAACGAACAAACTTCCTTTTTTCCCAATTAACTTCCCAATCTTTCCACCTAAAATCGTCGTAAAAACAGCGCCAGGGAATAAGACAAGCCCGATCCAGTTAGCTGATAAATCATTGACCTCAGTCAACATGAGTGGTGCAATAAACAAAATGCCCATATAAGCAATTGTATTTAAAAAGCTCATCACTAATATTTTACGGTAAGAAGCATTTTGTAAAATATGAACATCAATAAATGGATCTTTTGAACGCTGATTCACGAAGAAAAATAGAATGGAATAGCTTTTAAAAAATTCATGACCAAAAAAATGACCAGTCATGACCATTTGGGAAAATAAAAGATATTTGAAAGGATGAAAGTTGAGTGGAGAATAAACATCAATTTAGGGCAAGAACTCGAAATGTAAACTATGAGTATTTAGAGGATTATCAAATTAACAATGATTATAATACAATCGGTGAAGCAGTAGATGCTATTATTGCAGAACACCGTGAATTAAGTAAAAATAATTGGAGTCTTAATTATATAACGAACGTTGTGACTTCACAAGTTAGTAAAGATGTGCAAGCAGAAGTTAAAAAAGCAATGATAGGGATCAACCAAGCTGATAAAAATACACAAATTTTAATCGAATTAGTACAAGGTTTTATGCAACACTATGAGGTGGAAGGTATTATCACAACAAAAGTACACTCCCCTATTTTTATGAAAGAAGTCGAAAGGTTAGTGAAGGAACGAATCACAAAGCAGAAGCAGAAAAAGGATAGTAGAGTGCGATGAAAAAGCCATATGGTGAATTCAATACTTTTACGGTAAAAGATATCGAGGTCAGGATCAAAAATGAATATAATGAGTTTATATCACGTATTATCAAAGGCGATAATATGGAAATAATAAAAGACTTATTAGAAAAAAAGGAATC
>DATGTP010000057.1:0-15353 GCA_035301825.1 Pseudogracilibacillus sp.
TTTTTCAATATAGTCGCTCCTTTATACCTATGTATTAAATATACCAAATTTCGCCTTGTTATAGTAGGAGAATTGTAATACGCTAGATAGGACAACATATATTTGTATAATAACAATGAGGTGTATAAATTGAATATCATAAAACAGACAGTTGGTAAGCATGAAGCACAGTTAACGGGCTATCTATTAGATCAGTAGGAAGAAATGGCTCATATTGAGGAACGGCCGGCCATTTTAATTTTACCGGGTGGTGGTTATAAGTATACGTCAGATCGTGAGGCTGAACCTGTTGCCATGAAGTATTTAGCTGAAGGCTATCAAGCTTTTGTCTTACGTTATACAGTTGGATCAGACCACTCTTTTTATGATGCTTTACATGATGCTCAAACGGCAATTAAACAAATGAGGAAGCATGCTGAAAAGTGGCATATTGCCTCTGATCAAATTGCTGTCATTGGCTTTTCCGCTGGTGGGCATTTAGCTGCTTCTTTAGCAACGATGAGTGAAAAGGAGTATCGACCGAATGCTTTATTACTTGGTTATCCTTGTATTTTGTCTAATCGAAGTGATGCATTAGCTTTTGACATTCCATCAGTAGATGAATATGTTGATGAACAAACACCTGAGACTTTCATTTTTTCGACATTTGAAGATCAAGTTGTTCCGATTGAGAACTCCCTTCAATTTATACTTGCCCTCGATCGCTATAATGTGCCTTTTGAATCACATATCATGCAAAAAGGTGGCCATGGCTTGAGCATTGCCAATGAGCTGACAAGTTCAGGTAAAGAGGAGCTTGTTAATAATCAATTTGCCAAGTGGTTTCCTTTAAGTCTTCAATGGTTAAAGGAAATTTTATAAAAAAACACAAAAATAAGTTAGCCGATTCCACTTCTTAAGTGTACGGCTAACTTATTTTACTTTTTGCTGCTTTATTATGTTTTTAATAGACATCATCGTTACTACTATACAACTACTTCGTACTTATCGTGGCTCAACAATCAACTTTATTGCAGTTCGTTCTTCATCGTCAATCGTTATGTCAGTGAAAGCTGGGATACAGACTAAGTCAATCCCGCTTGGTGCGACAAACCCTCTTGCGATTGCTACTGCTTTTATTGCTTGGTTCAATGCTCCGGCTCCGATGGCCTGCAATTCTGCTGAACCATTCTCCCGTAAAACATTTGCTAGTGCTCCTGCTACTGAGTTAGGATTTGATTTTGCTGATACTTTTAATACGTCCACTACTAGTACCCCCTTCATTTACTTATAGCTTACATTACTAACTATATGTTACAAAATGATGTCTTATACTTAATATACATGAATATTTAGAAAATACAACCCTTTATTGAAAAAATGGGTGGTCTTCGTTGATCATAATTCGCTCAATTTTATTTGCTTTACCTGTTGATTTATCAATGGTTACGACACATCCGTTCAATTGACTTCTACCTGATTTATCAACATCGAAGCGTGCTGGCATATTTGTCAAAAATCGATTAATTATCGTCTCTTTTTCGACACCCAATATACTATCATAAGGTCCTGTCATGCCGGCGTCTGTTAAGTAAGCTGTTCCTTTTGGTAAAATACGTTCATCTGCTGTTTGTGTATGTGTATGCGTACCAATGACAGCTGATGCTCTTCCATCAACATACCATCCGAATGCTTGCTTTTCACTTGTCACTTCAGCATGAAAGTCGATAAAGATTAAGTCGGTCGTCTTTTTTGCTTCGGCGATGAGTTCGTCTGCCTTTTTAAAGGGACAATCATTGGCATCTAAATAAGTTCTGCCTTGTAAGTTAATGACGGCAACGGTTAGGTCATTTATTTTTACAAAAGTCATCCCTTTTCCTGGATTGTTTTCCGGAAAATTCGCTGGTCGGATTAAATTTTTAGCATCATCGATAAAGTCGATGATCTCACGTTTATTCCAAGTGTGGTTTCCTAAGGTGACGACATTGACACCGAGTTGCATAAATTGCTTATATATTTTTTCGGTGATGCCCTTACCAGCTGCAGCGTTTTCACCGTTGACAACAATAAGTTGAGGGCGATATTTTTCTTTTAACTGTGGTAAATAGGTATTTAACATTTCTCGTCCAGGTGACCCTACAATGTCACCAATAAATAAAATATTCATGATTTCATTCCATCCTTATTCTTTTATCATTGAAAAAAAGAAGTGGTACATGACCACTTCTTTTTATTTTGCATATTCAACTGCTCTTGTTTCACGAATAACAGTAACCTTAATATGTCCAGGATATTCTAAATCATTCTCGATTTGTTTACGAATATCTCGTGCAATTAATGTAGCTTTGTCATCATCGATTTGATCAGGCTTCACCATGATACGGATTTCACGTCCAGCTTGAATCGCGAACGATTTTTCTACTCCTTTAAACGAGTCCGAAATTTCTTCTAATTTCTCAAGTCGTTTAATGTAGTTCTCAAGCGTTTCACTACGTGCTCCCGGTCGGGCTGCTGATAATGCGTCAGCTGCTGCGACAAGTACTGATATGATCGATGTTGGTTCTTCATCGCCATGGTGGGATGCAATAGAGTTAATAACGACTTCATTTTCGTTATATTTCATTGCAAGTTCTTTACCAATTTCAACGTGGCTTCCTTCCACCTCATGGTCGATTGCCTTACCAATATCATGAAGCAATCCTGCTCGACGTGCTAGAACTTCGTCTTCTCCAAGTTCTGCTGCAAGCAAACCTGTTAAATGGGCAACTTCCATTGAGTGCTTTAAGACATTCTGTCCATAACTTGTACGGTATTTCAAACGACCTAAAATCTTCACTAAGTCTGGATGTAATCCATGAACTCCGATTTCAAATGTCGCTTCTTCACCTACTTCACGGATATGTTCGTCAACATCGCGTCGTGCTTTGTCAACCATCTCTTCAATGCGTGCAGGGTGAATTCGGCCATCTTGTACCAGTTTCTCAAGAGCGATTCGTGCGATTTCTCGGCGAATCGGGTCAAACCCTGATAAGACGACTGCTTCTGGTGTATCATCAATAATAAGATCAATTCCAGTAAGCGTCTCAAGCGTACGAATGTTACGACCTTCACGACCGATAATACGACCTTTCATTTCGTCGTTCGGTAATGTAATAACTGATACTGTTGATTCAGCTACGTGGTCTGCTGCTAGACGTTGTAAAGCGAGAGATAAAATGTTCTTCGCCTTTTTGTCTGCATCTTCTTTCGCACGGTTTTCTGCTTCTTTCACCATGACAGCCGTGTCATGAGTTAACTCTTGTTCCATACGTGTGATAATAATATCACGCGCTTGGTCAGATGTTAAACCAGAAATACGTTCAAGCTCAAGTTGTTGTTCATCTAACTTGGCTTCCACTTTGCTTTCCATCTCTTCAATTTGTTGTTGTTTTTCAGCTAGAGTCGTTTCCCTCTTTTCTAATGCAAGTTCTCGTTTATCAAATGTATCACTCTTACGATCTAACATCTCTTCTTTTTGAATTAAGCGATCTTCTTGCTTTTGAACTTCTAAACGGCGTTCACGTAACTCTTCTTCAACTTGTTGTCGAAACACGTGGTTTTCTTCTTTTGCCTCAAGTAATGCTTCTTTCTTAGCTGATTCAGCATTACGATGTGCATCTTCAACAATTTGCTTAGCTAAGTTTTCAGCGCTTGAAATTTTAGCTTCAGCGATTGATTTACGAATTAGATACCCAACAACAACTCCGATTGGGATTAATACGAGCAAAATGGAGATGATTAAAGGACTGTTCATGTTCTTCACCTCCTATTGCTATAAAGTTTTTGTAACGTTTTTATTGTCGGTACTTACCAAATTCAATAAAGTTCTATCGTTGTATTATATAGTTGTAATACAACTTACAATACATTGTAACAATAAAAGATAACATTGAAAAGTATTTTATCTATATTTATCGTTATTTCCTTTTTAATTGTTGCAATATTATAAAAATATAAAAAAATCCCTTAATAATAGGCTACCTATTATTAAGGGATTATCATTTATTCTAATTCTAAAGTTTCTTGTCCTTCTTCACTTTCAGTTTCTTCAACCTTACCATCTAATTCATAATGGTCTCGAACTTTACGGTAAATTTCTTCATAGATATCAGGGTTTTGCAATAAGAATTGTTTTGCATTTTCGCGACCTTGTCCAAGTCTTTCCCCTTCATATGAATACCATGCACCACTTTTGTCGACAATATCGACGCCTGATGCGATATCGAGGATCTCACCTTCACGTGAAATACCTTCACCATACATAATATCTACTTCTGCTTGTTTGAATGGTGGTGCTACTTTATTTTTAACAACTTTAATACGTGTACGGCTTCCAATCATGTCTGTTCCTTGTTTTAATGTTTCTGCACGTCTTACTTCAAGTCGAACAGATGAGTAGAATTTAAGTGCACGTCCCCCTGGTGTTGTTTCAGGGTTACCGAACATAATACCGACTTTTTCACGGATTTGGTTAATGAAAATAGCAATCGTATTTGATTTATTAATAGCACCTGATAGTTTACGTAAAGCTTGTGACATTAATCGTGCTTGTAGACCGACGTGTGCATCTCCCATTTCACCTTCGATTTCAGCTGATGGTACTAATGCTGCTACCGAGTCAATAACGATCATATCAATCGCACCACTTCGAACAAGTGCTTCTGCAATTTCTAATCCTTGCTCACCCGTATCTGGTTGAGATAGGAGTAATTCATCAATATTAACACCTAATGCACGTGCATAGTTAGGGTCTAATGCGTGCTCAGCATCAATAAATGCTGCTTGTCCGCCTGCTTTTTGTGCTTCTGCAATCGCATGTAAGGCAACCGTTGTTTTACCTGATGATTCAGGACCATATACTTCAACAACGCGTCCTTTTGGATAACCACCAATTCCAAGTGCTAAGTCTAATGCAACTGAACCACTTGAAATCGTATCTAATTTACGAACATTGTCTTCTCCAAGTTTCATAACTGAACCTTTACCAAATTGTTTCTCTATTTTACGTAATGCTTCATCTAACGCTTTTTGTTTATTACCCACGAGAAAAACCTCCCCTATAGAACTAAATACAATCATACATTGTTTATTCAAATTACACAACCAATATGCGAATATGTGTTCTAATTTTTGTTCGGTTGTTTTAGAAGAAAAATTATTTTTAATCGCTTATTAGCTGTACTTCCTTCATTTTATCATCAAAAAATAAATTTTAACCTTTGTTATGATGCACTTTACTGCTTAAAAATTACTTTTTAAGTAGACAAAAAGACGCTCATATCCTGCCATAACTGCTCTTCGTCTAATTTGCTCCCGGTCACCTGAAAATTGATATAATTTCGTTTCTTCATAGCCTGCTTGATCATGAAGGGTAATAAATACCGTCCCTACCGGCTGACCTTCTATAGCATCTGGTCCTGCTATACCTGTAAAGGAAATACCGATATCGCTATCTAGTAAACGAGCAACATTTCTTGCCATAGCAACGGCACATGCTTGACTGACAGTTCCTTGGTCCCGAGTAATCTCTTTTGGTATACCTAGAACATTTTCTTTTACCGTTCGTTCATAACAGACGATACTCCCTTTATAGTAAGAAGATGTCCCCGGCACAGAGACTATTTTCTCACTAAAAGCGCCACCGGTTAAGCTTTCTGCTGCCGCTAATGATTTACCACTTGCTTTGAGTAGTGAAGCGATTGTCTTTTCTATCGTATCATCATCTTCGCCATAACAATATTGGCCAACTCGAGCTAAGACTTGCTCTTTCATCTCATCTAACAATGCTTGCACACTTCTAAAATCATTGGCTTTCCCTGTTATGCGAATGGTAATACCATCACTTGTTGCAAGTGGTGCAATCGTTGGATTTGTTTGCTTTTGAATGAGGTCACTTAATTGATGTTCAATATCAGACTCACCAATACCGATAAATTTTAATATTTTCGATGCAATCATTTGGTCTCCATTTGTTTTTTGTAAATAAGGCATGATTTCATCTGAAAAAATTTGCTTCATCTCACGCGGGACACCGGGCAAGAAATACCAATCAACCTGATCATAAGTTACCGCAATCCCTGGTGCCATCCCTACTTGATTGTCTAAAGCTTTACTGCCATCGAAAATACGGGCTTGCCTTAAATTGTTAGGTGTCATCTGACGACCTTGCTTGTCAAAATAAGCTCTTATTTTTTTAAGTGAAACAGGCTCTTCAATAATGGCTAAGTTTGTCATTCTTTGGAAGGCTTCCCTTGATAAGTCATCTTCTGTCGGACCAAGTCCACCTGTGACGATGACGACATCTGAACGGCTTTGGGCCAGTTCAAAGGTTTGCTCCAGACGGTCCATATTATCACCGAGCGCTGTGTGGTAATAAGTGTTAACCCCAATTTCTGCTAATTTTCCACTCATCCACTGGGCATTTGTATTAGCAATTTGACCAAGAAGTAACTCTGTTCCAATACTAACAATTTCTGCTTTTATTTGTTTTGTCATTTAGACTCACTCATTACATGCCAGTTTTTAATAAAGTATTCAATCCCTGATACAGCTGTTAATAACATAGCAATATAAAGTGTAATGAGATCAACTGGAATCACTGTGTAAGAGAACGGGAAATTGTGTAACATTAAAAAGATAATCGCTAAAATTTGGAATGTTGTTTTAAGTTTCCCCATGTTACTCGCTGCAAGGACAATTCCTTCCCCTGCTGCGACAAGCCGCATACCTGTTACGGCAAATTCACGGCTAATAATAATAATGACAATCCAAGCAGGTGCTAGATCATGTTGCACGAGTAAAATAAGCGCAGCTGATACGAGTAATTTATCAGCTAATGGGTCTAAGAACTTCCCCATATTTGTAATTAAATTATACTTACGTGCAATATAACCATCTAAAAAGTCAGTAATCGATGCTACGATAAATATAATAGCTGCCACTAAATGGCTAACGGGCAGTGCATGATTTCCGATATCAATACTTCCCCAATCAAATGGGATTGATAAAATAATAATGAAGATTGGAATGAGCATAATACGGGAAATTGTGATTTTGTTAGGTAAGTTCATTGTTTTCATCCTTTTATTTATTTTTTAACGAACAAAACCCTCCCAACTTTGCTGGAAGGGTCCTTGTCTCATTTATTTTGTAAAGTTCAACCAAATCTTTTGATGTGTCGCTTCATCTGAACTAACTGGATAGTCAAGTTCAACATCATTAATATAGATAGTCATTGTTGGTGTATAGCCGATATTTAATAAGACGCGTTCATGATCTGATACGTCAACTTCTTCTGAAGAACCACCTGGTACCGTATCAATATATAACCAAGAGTCATTCACATCAGCTACATCAATGTAAGAGTCTTCAGATGCTTCAAATCGTAAGGTTACTTGCTCTCCCACGTTGCTTACATTAATTTCTGATTGCGGGACGCCGCCTTCTCCAGCCGTTTCAACTTCAAATTGGATGTCATCTGATTCATCTGCTTCGTTTTCGTTGTTGTCATTTGAATCATTATTTGCATTGTCATCATTGTTTTCGTTATTGTCATTTGCTTCATTTTCATTGTTATTATCGTTATTATTGTCATTCACATCACGAACAATCTCATTGTCACTATTGACGCCACCATCATCTGAACGATTGCCTGCTTCTTTGAAGAAGTAAATAGCTGTTAAAATAATGGCAATGACGAGTAGAACAACGATAAAGGCTGGCAGATAGGACAAGAATGATGTTCCTTTGTCAGCTGCCTTTCTTTTTGTTCGTTCCATACGTGACTGACTAACCGTTTCTTCACGATAAGATTCAATTGGGTCGTCTTGTAGGTCCGTCAGTAATTCATCCGGATTTAAGTCGACGATCAAGGCATATTCTTTAATAAAAGCTTTGGCATAAAATTTGCCTGGTAATGCATCTAAGTTATCTTCTTCAATTGCATTTAAATAACGTTTTTGGATTTTTGTTTTTTCTTGAATGTCTTCAATTGTATAGCCTTTTTCAATACGGGCTTCTCGTAATCTTTCACCAATTCCCATTTTTAACACCGTCCATTTTTAATTAAAAATCAAACATTGAAAAGCCACCGTTCATCGGATTCTTTTCAATCGGTTCATACGTTATTTCTTCATCTTCGTTTCTACGAATTTCTATTATGTAGTCAAAGTCATCCATTGTATACTGTGTCTGTTGGATAAAGATATCCGGGTGTTCGATTACTTTTGCGGTAGGAATTTGCATAATTTCGCGGATTAATTGCCAATGTTTTTCACCGGCATGTTTTTGCGAAACAACACCGTCAATGATATATATGTAATCTTCACTGTATTCTCCCATAATGAGTTCGTTTCTTACCGTTTGTTTTAATAATGTACTTGATACGAAAAGCCATTTCTTATTGGCACTGACACTGCCTGCAACGATCGCTTCTGATTTACCGACACGTGGCATGCCGCGGACACCAATTAATTTATGGCCTTCCGACTTAAATATTTCAGACATAAAATCAACAAGAATACCAAATTCACCACGAACGAAGTGAATTGTTTTTTGTTCTTTCGAATCTCGGTGAATATATTTTCCGTGACGTACGGCTAACTTGTCTAATAAGTCTGGTTTTTGTAGTTTTGTCACATCAACTGTGTCAACATGTTTTAAAATAGATTGTAATCGTTTAATATTGTCGTCATCTTCTGACAGAATCAATAAACCGCGTCGATTATTATCGACACTATTAATCATGATAATATTAATGGAAAGCATACCGAGTAAGGTCGAAATATCCCCAAGTAAGCCAGGGCGGTTATTTTCTAATTTATATTCTAAATACCACTCTTTCATTTCCATTACGATGCCTCATTTTTATTTTTTTTATTTTATCGTTAAATATGTCAACTTAATTGAACGATCCATAAAGTTAATTTTACCTAATTCGCCGTCTAAATGCAATACTATCAAACAAATTTTGCGGAAATAAAAAAGTTATTAACGTTTGATCCGCTAATAACTTCAAGATTGTTTATTCAATCACTTTGACTTTCGATGCTTTTAGTTGCAATGGGTAAAGTGCGAGTGAGTTTTCATTTGTCCATGCTTCAATTTTTTGGCCGATTTCAATGTCTTCCATTTTATCGTATTCGACTTGATAAAGCCCTAAACTATCACGCTTTCCTTCAATATCTTCAGTTTGTAATTGATCTGGTGATATATCTTTAATCTCTTCATATTCTGCTTCCGTCAAATTCTCTGCAACAATCATATCGTAATCAGTCTTATCAATCACAATCCCGCTTACTGACGGTTCACCACATGCTGCTAGTAAAACAGTCATAAGGCCTACCATAAGAATTATACTTATCTTTTTCATTTTGCCACCTCTTCTAACTATGCCAACCGCCGCTTACTTGAATGATTTCACCAACAATATAATTCGATCGATCATCTAGGAGAAATTGCACGGCATGTGCAACCTCTTCAGGTAAGCCTGCGCGTTGGGCTGGAATATCAGTCATGATTTGTTTTTTATCTTCATCTTCTATTGTATCATTCATTTTCGTTTCAATAAATCCTGGACTGACTGCATTGACCCGAATCCCGTTTGGTGCGAGTTCTTTACCAAGTGCTTTGACGAAGGAATTTTGTGCTCCTTTAACGGCTGAATAAATCACTTCATTACTTGCTCCGGTACTTCCCCAAATCGATGTAATAAAAATAATCTTTCCTGCCTGTTCTTTAATCATATGACCGAGGACGTGTTGAGTGATCAACCATGGCGCCTTTACATGAAGGTGCATCATTTTATCCATCACATCTTCTTCCATCTCTTGAAAAAGGCCGTGATAGGCCATACCACTAACGAAAATAACGGCATGCACCGGAAAATGGATTTGTTCGATTAAGGAAGCTGCTCCTTCTTGTGTCGTTAAGTCAGCTTGAATGACTTGTAAGACAGCATCATCCCGCAAGCTTTGCACACATTCATGAATAGCCCCTTTATTTTGATTGTAATGCAAGATAAAGGAAGCATGATCATCTGCTTCAGCCATTTGTTTAACGATTGCTTTACCAATATCTCCACTGGCACCAATCACTAATATATTTCGCATGGGCTTCCCTCCTTTTTACAGATAAAAGAGGCTGGACCTTCATCCAACCTCATCCTTTACTCTGCTTCTACAATACAAACAGTTAACTTATCTTCAGTAATCCATGATTCAATATATTCTTGTGCTTCTTCTAATGTAATCTTTTCAATCATTTTTTGCAATTCAAAATAATCGACATTTCTAAAGTGAAGATCAACATATTCTCGTGCGATGTATTCTAGTGAGTTCATGGCGCGAAGGCCGAAACCGATTTGTTTATTTTTCATGCGTTGGAAGGCGCCTGCTTCTAGTGTCAAATCTTTTATGCTTAATAAAATGTCTTTGATACGTTCGGCAAATACTCTTGGCTCGTCTGTTTCACTACTGATCATCGTATAGCCGTAAGACTTTTCCATCGATGTATGATAACCGAAAGAGTCATCGATAACCCCTTCATCATATAAAGATTCATAATAAAGACCACTTTTACTAAATAAATAATTTAATAAAATCGATTGCATGACTTCGCGTTGCACCGCTTCTTGACCACTTAAGTCATCTTTCGAATCTTTAATACCGATTGCTACTTTTGGTACGGAGACAGGCATATGGACGGTCTTTTCTTTTTTAAAGACAGCCGCTTGCTCATTGTAACTGCCTTTGGTTACCTTTTCCGCTTCTGGGAAAGTCTTTGCTGCCTGGTTTTGGCGGATAAGCTGGCCTGTTTCTTCTGGATCAATATTTCCGATAATAAAGAGTGCCATATTTGCTGGATGGTAGAAAGATTCATAACAAGTATATAAATCTTCTTTCGTAATTGCATTGATTGACGCTTCCGTTCCTAAAATGTCAATATGGATCGGATGTTCTTTAAACATACTTTTCAATGTTTCTGAATAAAGGGTCATCCCTGGATTATCTTGATACATTTTAAGTTCTTGCACGATAATTCCTTTTTCCTTTTCAACCGATTCATCTGAAAAGTATGGCTCTTGGACATAGTCGAGTAAGAGTGAAATATTCTTTTCGATATGATCTGTTGCTGAGAATAAATAAGCCGTCTTCGTTGATGATGTGAAGGCATTCGGTGAAGCCCCTAATTTAGAAAACTCGAAAAGAACGTCATAATCTTCCTTCTCAAACAATTTATGTTCTAAAAAGTGGGCAACACCATCTGGTACCGTCACTTCTTCTTCTTTACCAATCGGGATAAAGGTTCGGTCAATTGATCCATAATCGGTCATGAAGATGCCATATACTTTTGAGACGTTTTCTTTCGGTAAAATAAAGACGTCTAAACCATTTGGTAATCTTTCTTTATATAAGGTTTCTTGAACGGTATCTAATCTTACTTTTTTCATCTTATTTTACCTCCTCTTCTGTTAGTACGTAAATGGTATCTTTTTCTATTTTATGAGCGACGGTGATGATCTCATCTCGGCTCACTTTTTCAAGCCTTTCAACAGACTTATTTAAATTAAATTCGAGATTTGCTGCATGACGGTTATAGAGCATTTCTGTAATAGCTGATGCACTATCTAAGGCCTCTTTCATATTACTCAATAAGAGGGTCTTCATTTCAGCAATTTCCTCGTCGGTAAAGTCACCTTGTTTCATAGCCTCAACTTGTTCATCAATGATCGCTTGTGCTTTTTCATTATCATCTGGTGCAATCCCGCTAAAGACGATCATGATTCCATTGTATGCACCTAAACGTGATGCCGTATAATAAGCCAGAGAATGCTTCTCTCTTACATTCTTAAATAGTTTAGAGTTAGGAAAGGCACCAAATAAGCCGTTAAAGACTTGTAAGGCTGTAAAGTCCTGGTCAAAAATAGTCACATTCGTCCGGTAACCAATATGTAATTTAGCTTGGTTAATTTGCTGACGTTCTGTCACTTCTTTCACTTCTTCAATTTCTTTATGAGCGATATCAATCGGTGCTTCTTCCCTGTTATGTTGGCGGGTGAAAGTCTCTTTGACAATGTCCATCACCTCGTCCACTTTCACATCACCTACAATGTATAAGTCGAAAATATCATTTGTGAGCATGTCTTTGTAATAGTCATATAAGTGTGCAGGTGTAATTTTTTCTAAATCTTCTTCATAACCGTGTGTATGAATGGCATGGGCTTCGCCTTTGCACATTTCGTCTGTCAGTCGCATGTTGGCGTAGGCGACTTTGTTATCGATGATGCCTTTTAAGTTGCTGCGCAGGGTGCGTTTCTCTCTTGTGACGATGGCTGGCTTAAAGGCACCCTCTTCAATATATGGGTTATAAAGGATTTCGCTTAGGAGGTTTAGGGCGTCTTTTAAGAGTGATACTTGTTTTGTTAAAAACTTCTCGTTGGCGATTTCCATGCGAAAGGATAAGGTATGGTATGGTCCTTTTTTACCGTTCGCAATCCCGAATACGGCGCCATATAGGTCGTCTAGTTTCATGCGTACTTGTTTGGCTGTTGGGTACTTGCTTGTTGCTTTATCGAGTACATAGCTTAAAAGTGCTCGTCGTGTAGCAATATCTCTATTGATTGGTGTCTTTAATTTTAATGTAATGGTAATGGTTTTAAATTTCGTTGTCGGGACGATATGAACGTTCATTCCCTTATGTTGCTTTGTTGTTACGTCTAAATTTAACATCGTTTAAACCCCTTTCATATAATAGTTAATGTAACACAAATTTCACTCTTTTATCCAAATATATGACATTCTTTTCATAAAAAAAGAACTTCCTAAAGGGGAAGTTCTCCTTTTATTCTGTGGCTGCTTGGTCTTCTTCTTTGGAAGAGGACCAAAAATGACTAATGAGTAAGTAAAGGATAAAGATGCCGAGTAAATAAAACATCGTATATATATTAAAGAAGGTCATCATCGTTTCATCAAATGACTTTGCTTTAACAAAAATATCGTATGGATTCTTGTCTCGATATTTAATCTTTATTGGCATCCCTTCAATATATTTTTCAAAAGTTTGTCGTGTGACTCCTTTTTTGACTTGGTATTCTTCTCCGTCTTCTGCTGTAAAACGGATGGTTAATTCATAGCTTGAATAGTCAGCACTTGCCCTAAATTTCTCTTCCTTTTCTCTATCCATGACTTTTCCTTCGGCTTCTGTTTGACCGACCGGAATTATTTTATGGATTAAGTTCCCTGTATAAACGGATGTATAAGCAATAACAATGATGGTAACGATTGCTAACAGGCTGTAACCAAACCAATCCTTTTTAGCTTTTTTCTTTTTATCCTTTTTCTTTTTAGCTTCATCTTTTGCTTCTTCACCTTCGGCATCCTTGTATTTGATTTCATCATCGTCAAACAAGGAGAGGAACATCCCAATTGCTACCATGCCAAACAAGGCTGGTAAAATAATCATTAAGGGAATTAATATGACGCTCCCATATATTTGATCCCATTTTGTAAAAAATCCGTATTCATATGTATAATGACCTTTTACATGGTCTCCTACTTGGAGGCTATCAAATTCTTTTTTCGACAAGTAATGGCTTGTTCCATCATCAATCACTGCTTGATAACGTGGATTTAGAAAGAGTCCTTTTTCACTTTGGAGTTCGACTATTTCATGTTGGACCGCTTCTTTTTCTGGCGTTAAAAAGAAATTAAAGTACATCCAGCTTGGTACAAGTGAAACAAAGATTAAAAATAGTGCAAAAAGTGTCATCATAATAAATTCTGCAAATGACTTCAAGTTTATTTTTTCCTTTCTCTTATCTTTTTTCTTTATTATATCAGCTTAAACGTATGGCTAGGGCTGATTTTATGAAAGTTTTATTCTTTTAAGCAGGGCAAGTATGAAATAATAAATTAAGGCAGCGCGATCGCCTAAGATCATTAAGAAAAATGCATGAGGAAAAGGCATACTTAAAAGCGGTGTAAAAATTGCAAAGGCGATGACAGCAATCATGGAATAAGTCTGTTAAATCATGAAAAAATAACAATATATGCTTACACCGATAAGACCTAAGAGAAGAAGCATAGCACTCGTATAAAGCTTTGTTTTGCCTCTTTTCCAGCTTAGGATACTTATCGTAAACCAGCTTACAAACACCATGATAACGCCAAGGTGTTGCACCCATTTGATCGCTAGTATTATGCCTGAAAGTGAAATCAATAAACCAAACAGTAAGAAGACGACAGTAAAGAAGACTATCGGTTGTTTCAGTTCAACTTTGAAGCTTTGCTTTTCCGATTCATTCATTTTTACATATGTATTCATCATTAAAAGTGCTGGTAAAACCCATATTAATATAAGAAAAAGAACCTGTATCATGCGCCTATGCTCCTTTCGAATCTGCTTCGAGCAAAAATAACTTTCTATTAGTGTAACATATCATCCCCTGTTTTTAGAGAGAACTTTTATAAGTATATTTCACACAAAAAAACCTCTCCCACTTGAGTGAGAGAGGCTGTCATATTTAATGGCTTAGAAAATAGTAAGTCTGACAAGCAAATCAAGATGTCTGTCCTTTCGACTTCCTCATTGATTTTATATTCATCAGTGATAGGAATAAAAATAAGACAAATGAGATTGAGACAAGCGTTTTAGCTATGACCGATTCTTTTGTATAAAATAATGAGATATTCTGTCCCATAAAGACTAAAAAGACAAGTTGAGCATAAATTTTTGCTTTATTCTTATTAGTTATAAGATTATCTCCTCTTTAATGTATAATTCCTTACGAATCACCTTTTCTATGATGAATGTATCAGTTTTTTTACTCACATTCAATCGATCTCATATAATTAACAATAACAATCCAATGGCTAAACATAAAATGGCTCCAATTCTTGATTGTTTCGTAATTCTTTCATCTTTTTTATGTAGACCTTCAATAAATGACAGCGTAAAATTAAAAGTTAAGATGAAGAGTAATAATGAAATAATGTTAAACATAGTATAGCCCTCCTCCTACTGTTTGAAGACCTTTATTTATGTAAACAAGGAAGCTTGCTTCATAAACTGACTTAATGTGAGTGTAACATATTTTTTTATACTTTAAACCTTCACTCCAAATATTTTTCAAGAAAAAAAGCACTCGCATCTCTACAAGTGTTTTTCTTATACTTGGGCAAAGCTCTTAATTTTAGCTTTAATCTGGTCTCGAACCGTTTGGAAGGCTGTCCAATCTTTGCCTGCTGGATCATTGAATCCCCAATGCTCCCGCCTCACATGTGCTGGTGTCATTGGGCAATGTTCGTCTGCATGGCCACAAAGGGTTACGACGAGAC
>DATGTP010000058.1:0-21795 GCA_035301825.1 Pseudogracilibacillus sp.
ACATCTGCTGACTCACGCTCAAGGGCAACAATATATTCCCCATTATTCATGCGAATCGTATCATCATGGAGTAAACTACGTAATTGAATATCTTCTGTACCATCTTCGATTGACACTTTATGTGATTCACTATCATTGTTAATAGCGACATAAATACGCTCATTTCCATCTGATAGTTTATACATTGTTAACCCTTCTTCACGGGCAACAACTTCAATATCACCATTAACAAAACGTTCAAATTGACTACGTAAAGATGCATATTTTTTAAAGACGTCTGTTAAATCTGGATCTGCACTCGTAAAGTCAACTAACATTTCACTTTCCGGGAAACCTGGTCCATACATCGGCACTTCTGACCCTTGGTAGATCATTGGTGTTCCTGGCGTTAAATAAACATATGCAAGTGCTAGTTTCCACGAATTCAATGCATTTCGTCCGTGATCACGTACAATATTAGAATAACGAATGGACGTTTTATCATCAACCATTAATAAGCTTTTCGCATGTTGATCTGACTCTAAATAAGCATCTAATGAATTAAGTGGTTCATCTGGTTGTTTAAACACATCAACAATAGCTTCCATCAAGCTAGGATTTTCAATCGCATCGACCCCTTCAAGATCAAATAAAGGATCGATCGACGCTTCTTTATCTAAAACAGTTCCGATGACGATAAAGTTATTATCTTTTCTCTTTAACTCATCTGCTAATTTTTCAACAAAATCATGATCTAATTGATCAATGGCATGTAATGTGATTCCATCGATATTTGCTTCCTTTTGGTACATTAAAGCTAAATCGATAAAGTAATCTTGAACAGCTTCCTTTGTTTGATCAAATTGAACAACTTCTTCTAACCAAAACGTTTCTTCAGTTGGTTCAATTGATAAATCTGTAAACCAATCTGCCTTATCTTCATCTTCTGTGAATGGATGTGATTTTGCAGCATAGTTTGTTACAAACTCCATGGTTACCTTCATACTACGATCATGTGCTTCTTTCACAAGCTCTTTTAAATCATCCATTTCACCAAACTGCTCATTGATTTCTTCGAAATCTTCAATCCAATATCCATGATAACCTTTTGGCGCGTTTTCAAAAACGGATGAAATATTGATTGTTGTGAAGCCAGCTTCATCTAATTCATCTAATTTTTTTGTAACACCTAAAATATCTCCACCATGATAAGTGAACTCATCATCATGGTCAACTTCATCACTTAAGGTTAACTCACCATTATTAAAACGGTCGATTAATACATCATAAATGATTTCTTCTTGTGCCGACGCTTCTACTGTTTGAATCGGGCCAATCATTGTGAACAGTAATAAAGCAATCATCGTCGTTATTGTAAATTTTCTCATCTGACCTCTCCTAACTTTCCTTCTCGTAAAAAAAGCTATCCTTTATGTGAGGATAGCTTGTTCATTTTTATGGTAAAACACCTAATGGTAAACGGAAGAAACCAAGTGCAATCGCAATAACTGCTGCGATAACAAAAACAATCCAAAATGTTTTAGTTGAACCGCCTTTACTTGCTTTGATTGTAATCATTTCCATCGAAGCAATCGCAATTAAACCGGCAATGATTTTCCCAAATAATTCCCCACTATATTTTGTATACTCCATAAACAACATGACGCCTGAAAATAGAATAATTAAATAATCAAGGCGTAAGATCATATGTAAAGCTTTGGCATTTTTACCACCTTTATACATGCCATACACAATGAATAATAAAATAAATCCTAAAGCCCAACCTGTAATATGCAAATGTGCCATCTATTACATTCTCCTTTTCACATAGTAAATTCTTTATTAATTGTAACATAGACCATTTTATACTGCTATATATGGACTCCTAATTCATCTCATTTGTAAAAAGACTGTCAAATATTTGTAACAAGTTCCCCTTAGAGTTTTCAGATAAATCTAAATTATTTAACATTTGAGCATATCCGTGCTATTATTATATAATGATCTCACTTGTAAATGACATTTTATGTCATTTATAGGTGATACAAAATTATACGGAGGGATCTAAATGACAAAAGTAACCGATGAAATCATTCATCAAACAGAACAATTTGGAGCGAGGAATTACTTACCGCTTCCCATTGTTATCCATAAAGCAGAAGGCATCTGGGTAGAAGATCCCGAAGGGAATCGTTACATGGATTTATTAAGTGCCTATTCTGCCGTTAACCAAGGACACCGACATCCAAAAATTATCCAAGCCTTAAAAGATCAAGCAGATAAAGTGACTTTAACATCACGTGCATTTCATAATGATCAGCTTGGACCATGGTATGAAAAAATATGTCAAATCACAAATAAAGATATGGCGCTTCCAATGAACACAGGAGCAGAAGCTGTTGAAACCGCGATTAAAACAGCAAGACGTTGGGCATATGATATTAAAGGCGTGGCAGAAGATCAAGCCGAAATCATCGTCTGTGCTGATAACTTCCACGGGCGTACAATGGCGGCTGTATCGATTTCAACAGATGAAGATAATAAGCGTGGCTTCGGCCCGATGCTACCAGGCTTTAAAGCGATACCTTTCGGTGATATCGATGCTTTAAAAGCAACGATTAATAAAAATACAGCCGGCTTTTTATTTGAGCCGATTCAAGGCGAGGCTGGCGTTAATATTCCACCAGAAGGTTTTATAAAAGAAGCATACGATTTATGTAAAGAAGAAAATGTCTTATTCATTGCTGATGAAATACAAGCAGGGCTCGGCCGAAGTGGCAAAATGTTCGCTTGTGACTGGGAAAATGTTCAACCTGACATTTATATTTTAGGTAAAGCTTTAGGTGGAGGTGTCTTCCCAATTTCATGTATTACAGCTAATGAAGACATACTCGGCGTTTTCAATCCTGGCTCACACGGCTCTACATTCGGCGGGAATCCACTCGCATGTGCTGTTTCAATAGCGGCCTTAGATGTTTTAATTGATGAGAATCTCGTCGAGCGCTCTTTAGCACTTGGTGAATATTTCCTTGATGAATTACGACAAATTAATAACCCAATCATTAAGGAAGTACGTGGAAAAGGTCTCTTTATCGGAATGGAGTTAACTGAAGATGCACGCCCATATTGTGAAGCCTTAAAAGAAAAAGGCCTTTTATGTAAAGAAACCCATGTCAATGTCATCCGCTTTGCACCACCACTCATGATTGAAAAAGCAGACCTTGATTGGGCACTTGATAAAATACGAGAAGTATTAGACAATTAACTTAGTGAGGATGAAGAGCTTTAATCTTCATCCTTTTTTATATGAAAACTTGGAGGGAAAGATAAAGATGCAGAAGAAAGTCGTCGTATTTAACAATTTAGTAGAAGAACGTTTAAAGGCATTAAACGAACAATTTGAAGTCGAAGTCATATCACCTGTCCCACCATTAACAGATCCCCATTTACAAGCAGCCTTAAAAGAGGCAGATGCTATTGTTGGGACAGGCTTTCAAGTAACAGAAGACTTACTTGATTTAGCGCCAAAGTTAAAAATCGTTAGTACGGTCTCAGTAGGATATAATCACTTAAATGTCGACCTTTTATCAGAAAGAGGTATTTTAGCTTCACATACACCTGGTGTTCTAGATGATACGGTTGCTGACGTCATTTTTGGGCTTGCTATTGCAAGTGCACGCCGGATGACAGAGCTTGACCGCTTCGTTAAAAATAAAGAATGGACCCGCTTCATGCGCGAAGAACATTATGGTGTCGATGTTCATCACAAAACAATTGGGATCATCGGCATGGGCCGCATCGGCGAAAAAATTGCTCAAAGAGCACACTTTGGCTTTGATATGGACGTTTTATATTACAACCGCAGCCGCAAAGAAGCAGCCGAGCAAACTTACAATGCGACATATACCCCATTAGAAGATTTATTAAAGCAATCTGATTTTGTCGTCTTAATGACCCCACTTACACAGGAAACAGAAGGGATGATCCATGCAGATCATTTTGCCATGATGAAAAAATCGGCCATCTTTATTAATGGATCACGCGGGAAAACAATCGTTGAAGCTGACTTAATTCAAGCTCTGAAAAATAAAGAAATTTTAGCTGCCGGCCTTGATGTCTATGAAGAAGAACCAGTTCAAGCCGATAACCCATTATTAGATATGGACAATGTCGTGACCCTACCACATATTGGCTCAGCGACAGCAGAAACCGAAGATAAAATGGAAGCATTAGCTGTCGATAATGTCATTGCAGCCTTAACAGGTAAAAAACCACCAACCTTAGTTGACCCATCCATGTGGCAAGCATAAAGCATTAAAAAAAGCGCGCAAGTGAGGACTTCCCTCACTTGCGCGCTTCTCGTCCTATTGAAGGATAAATTCCGTCTTACTCTGCCCGTCCTGTTGTTTAGTTACTTCAATACGCGCTGGAATCATCCGCTTTAATTCATCAACATGAGAAATTAAACCGATCGTCCGACCTGCACTTTGTAATTCAACGAGTGCATCGATTGCCTTTTGTAATGATTCATCATCTAAAGAACCAAATCCTTCATCAATAAACATCGTATTAATTTCAACACTTCCTTGATAACTTTGAATGACATCTGACATGCCTAAGGCTAAACAAAGCGAAGCAATGAACTTCTCCCCACCTGATAATGTTTTCACATCACGTGTTTGCCCTGTATGATGGTCGTATATATCAATACTTAAACCACTTTGTCGGCCGTGAGATTCTTGACGGTCACTTCTTAATAAATAATATTGACCATTCATTAATTGGGTAAACCGGCTATTAGCTGCTTGCATAATTTGTTCTAAAAAATCAATTTGTAAAAAGCGCTCTAATGATAAGCGTTTATCATTATGCCCCCGAATATCATTGTATAAGGTTTGGACGAGTCTCATTTCTTTTTCTAAACTTCCGACATGCTGCCTATATTTCGCTAAATCCGATTGAATGGTCTGTAATTGGCTAAAAAACTGATGTAAGCTTTGGTAAGCCTCTTGGGCTTTGTCTCGAAGATCTTTTAACGCTTTTAACTTTTCTTCTAACGGGGCAATTGCTTCAAAAGCCTTTCCTTCAACCTTTTTTGTTAACGTATCGATCCTTGCTTTAAAGCTAATGACTTGGTTTTTATAGTTTTCAAGTTCACTTTTTAATGCCTGGATCGTCGCCTCATCGCGTTTAGCATTTTCATAAGCCGCAAAATCTGCAAACTGTGATGATTTAAGTTTTTCTGAAAAGGCTCTTTCTGCTTCTTCTAAAGCTTGAGTAGCTGTCTCGACTTGTTCTTTGTATGAAGCTACATTTGCTTTTAGAGTCGTCACAAGTCCTTCTATATCAGACTTTTCTTTTTGGACTTTTTCCCAAGCAAGTTCGGCAGCTTGTAAATGACGACGCTTATCTTCAAGTGCTTTTTCTAAAGCATTTAAAACCCGCATGTCTTCCGGTATATTTTTAACGAGCGTTTCAAATCTACTTTCTAGTCGCACCAATGCCAACTGAGCTGCTTCATTCTCCTTTTGATCCTTTTCTATCTTGTCCTCTAATTGAGTCAATCTCTTTTCTAAGTGCTGATAGTTTTCATTTTCTTTTTTTACCTCTTCACTCAACTTTGAGAGTTTGTCAATGTCAAGGGCGATTTGTTCGCCATCTTTTTTTACTTTCTCCAAACGTTCATGAACATCTTGGTGTGATATATCATATTCCTGCAACTCAGCTTCAAGCTCTTGCCATAAGCTTTGCAATTGATTGTATTCAGCCTGAATTCTTGATAATTGAGCTTGCTCTTCATTCAATTCGGCTTGCTTTTGATCAACCAATTCAACTGTTAAATCCTCATCACTTGTTTGAGCAAGCTGTGGATGGTCTTCACTCCCACAGACTGGACATGCTTGACCCGCATGTAAGTTTGAGGCAAGTACATGAGCCTGGTTTTGAATCCATTTAGCTTGAACCGCTTCAACTTCTCTTACTTTTAATTCATATCTCTTTTGAGCTTCCATCACTTTTTTCTTTTGCTCGGCACCACTTTGTAATACCTTTTGAGCTCGACCTAACAGTTTATATAAGTCACGTAAATTCAGACGTTGTTTTTCTTTCATTGGTAATTCATTGATGGCACTCAGTTGCTGATCAAGCCATTTTTTCTTTTCCTTTAAGTCATTTTCTAATCTTTCTTTTTCAGCTAATTGACTTTTCGCCTGCTCTTTTTCTTTTGCTTGTTTACTTTCTAAAGCATTCATTTCTTCCGTTATTTGAGCTAATTCTTTAACGACCGGTAAATGGCCTTCCAACTGTTGAAGTTTGTTATGAGCTTCTTTACGCTCACCTTCCCGGTTCTTTTCTTCTTCATATCGTTTAATAACTTCTTGATAAAGCCTTTCTTTTTCAGCCAACTCTTTCTCTGTTTCCGCTTGCTTTGTTTGGAGTTTTTGAAGACTTATTTTTGTTTCCTTGACTCTTTTTTCATATAAATCAATTTGAGCAGCTCGTTCAGCTTGAAGGATTAGTTGTTCATTAGCAGTCATCTTTGTTTCATTTTTCTTTAAATCCCCTAAAGACGCTTTTGCTTCTTTTAATTGCTCGAAGAGTTGATTGTTTTCTTTTACTTCAAATAGATGGTGTTGCATTTTTTCATATGCTTCTACTTGTTGGTCATAAGCTTCTTTAGCTTCTTGACGCTTCTTTTCAGAGACTTTTATTTCACTTAATAATTGAGCATCAATGTCATCTGCATGTCTATGTTCAGCTTCTAGTAAGGCATACAATGGAGAGGACTCATCTACTTCCTTCAACAAAGATTCATACAAATGACCAATCGTATGTTGATCTTTTTTCATTGCTTGATCTAAGGTTTGTAATTTTTCCTTTAAACTGTCATTCAATTGGGTGAAACGTGCTGTTTTGAAGAGTTTGCGTAAAATATCTTCTTTATTATCGGTATTGGATAATAAAAACTCACGAAACTCGCCTTGTGGTAACATGACAATTTGTTTAAATTGCTCGTAAGTTAAACCGATCATTTCTTCTAGTTTTTTATTGATTTCAGATACAATTTGTCTTTCAACGACAGGTCTTTCCTTCGTCTCAAGCTTTTCAAACAACTCATATTTATCGCCTGTTTTAGATTTATTATTCCCCTTTAAATGGGCTAATCTTCTTAATACACGATAGATTTTTCCATTTAACTCGAAGGTGAGCTCAACTTCTGTATGGACATCTTCTTCAGCAAAATGGCTGCGTAACATATCAGAGCTATCACGGTCAGAACCACTTGCTTGACCATAAAGTGCAAAACAAATACCATCAAAAATAGAAGTCTTACCGGCACCTGTCTTTCCGGATATGACGAATAATTGTTCCTGGCCTAATGATTGGAAGTCAATCACTTCTTTTCCTTTATAAGGCCCAAATGCTTGTAAAGATAATGTTAATGGTCTCATTTGTTAAGCCCTCCTTCCCGCTCATTTTCTAATTGTTTATTTAAGCTTTCGATAAAGAGTTCTTCAAGATCGTCTGGCACTGCTTTTCCATAGATTTCCTCATAAAAAGCGCGGAATAATTCAAGATCTGATAAAGTCCGGACATCTCGCTTCTCTTGATCTTGCGTAATTTGCCTAATGACAGGATCATTTACCCGCTTCACTTGCATAGCATTAGGGAAGACCGTCCGAATCTTTTCCATTGGCTGTAGCACGACATGTTCATCTGTCAGTTCCACAAAGACATAGTCATCACTTTTCTCCCCTGCTAAAAGCTCGTCCAACTTGCCTCTAACTGTACGAATATCACGCCTTGGTATGAGTGACTTTTTTTCAACTGTTACATGGCCAGCTTCATCTAAGTCAACAACTAAATAACCTTTATCATGATGCTCTTCAGATAAAGAATACTTTAAAATGGAGCCACTGTAACGAATGGTCTCCTGTCCTACCTTGTGGGCTTGGTGTAAATGGCCGAGTGCAGTATAGTCAAATGCTTTAAAATGTTCACTACTCACATATTCTGCCCCACCGATGGATAAAGGTTTTTCACTTTCACTCGTATTAGCTTCTTTTTCACCGTATGGCGTAACAAAGGCATGGGTAATAAAAACATGCCTATCATTTGGATCCATCTCTTGCTTAATGTCGTCAACAATTCTCCTTGTGGCATCATCGAAGGTCTGGATCGTGTCATCTTCATAAAGATTCCTTACTTGAGCTGGATCAGCATAAGGGACTAAATAAAAATGAACTGGGCCAAACTCATCTTCATATGTCACTTTTTCAATTGTTTTATTTAAATTTCCGACAATATGATAACCACTTTGTTTCATCATATGGCTCCCAAAATGAAGCCGATTTGGACTATCATGATTTCCAGCAATTGCTAGAACAGGTACCTTTAAATCAACGACAATTTTCATGAGACTTTCATCTAATAATTGAATGGCCTCTGGCGGTGGTATGGCACGATCATACAAATCACCTGCAATAATAAGGACATCTGGCTTTTCTTGTTTAATCGCTTCAATTAATTCATCTAAAACATAAGCTTGATCTTCTGTCATATGGACACCTTGAACAAGTTTTCCTAAATGCCAATCAGCTGTATGAAATATTTTCATTTTTCTCATCCTCACCTTCTCTATCTCTTTATCTATTATTTCGTATTTTAACTTTTTTAGCAAAGATAGAAAAATTATTTTTTTAAGCTATTTTCTCGCTTTTCTAGTTGAAGCGCTTGAAAAAATAATTTTCATGAAGAATATCATTCCTATTCCTTTATATTGGAGACTAGTATATAATATTTGATTGGTATCTTAATTTTATAAAAAGAAGGAGTCTTATGCATGTGGTTTTTATTTTCAATTTTAACGGCAATCGCTTGGGGTGCCGCAAATCTTTACTATAAAAAAGGGTCTGATCCATCCGATAAATTAAGTCATATTAAAATTTCGACCATGGTTGGTCTTGTCATGGGAGTCCATGCAACGCTTTATTTAATAGTGAAAGACATGACTTTCGATCCCTTTGATATGATACGTTATTTACCTGTATCTGCCATGTATATCATTTCCATGACAATTGGTTATGTTGGCTTACGTTATATTGAACTATCGATCGCTGCACCTGTACAAAACTCAGCTGGAGCCATTAGTGCTATCTTACTTTTCATTTTCTTCCCGCGTGAGTTAAATGTCTTTACGATTGTTGCTGTTGTCATCGTAACGGTTGGTGTCATTGGACTTGCTGCATTAGAAAAACAAGCTGAAGAGGAAGCTTTAAAAGCCGCCAATGAAAAAATTGACCCAAAGTATCAATTAAGTGTTCTCGCCATTACCTTCCCGATTTTATACGCGATTATCGATGGGGTTGGAACTTTTTTAGATGGTGTTTACTTAGACGAATTATCTTTAATTCCAGAAGCCAATGCCTTAGTTGCTTATGAATACACCTTTTTCATTTGTGCTATTTTCGGCTATATTTACGTTCGTTTTATAAAAAAGGAATCTTTCAATATGTTTACTGAAAAAGACAAAGGGATTGCTGCGGTCTTAGAAACAACCGGTCAATTTTTCTATGTCTTCGCCATGGCTGGTAATGCCATCATTGCGGCACCGATCATTGCGGCACAAGGAATTTTCTCGGTCATTTTATCACGTATTTTCTTAAAAGAAATTATGTCCAAAAAACAATATGCTATGATCATCATCGTTTTACTTGGTGTTATCTTACTCGGTTTAATGGAAGAGATTTAATAAAAGGCTCCTATTTATATAGGGGCCTTTGTGCGCTCAATCACTTCGATTTCATGGCAATTATGTTATGATGAAAACGACTGGACAATGAAGGTGTGAATGTATGTGAGTAAATGGTTTTATATCAATAGTTTTTTTATCATACTTGTCATCATTTCGATTTTACAAGGCCCTATGTATGATGCTAAATGGATTGGCTTCATTGCCTTTCTTTTTTTCATGTTTAATTGGATGAGACATGCTATGTTTGCGACCTTACGTTCAAAAATGGCGCGTAAGAAAAAAATAAAGTTAGCTAAATTATCAAAAAAAGCAATGCCCTGGCATCGTTGGACTGGAACAGCTGCTGCTTTATTTGCGGTTATCCATGGTTTGATGATGATTCATACTTTCGGTTTTCAGACCAACAACTTTAAAATGATGTTCGGCTTGATGGCACTCGTGATAATCGTCTTAACCGTTTTAACCGGTTGGTGGCGACTCATGCGCACAACAGTTAGAAAACGACTCATTCATTTAACACTTGCCTTTACCCTCTTTTACTTACTTGTCTTTCATATTTTACTATAAAAAAGTCAGTCACCTTTTAAGATGACTGACTTTTGTTTTATTCACTTACTTTAACAGCATAGTCTGCTAACAATCTGGCACCGAAGCCTGTTGCACCTGATTTGTAATAGCCTTTCGTTTTACTATCCATGACACCTGCCATATCAACATGAATCCACTTGGCACCTTCTGGAACGAAGCGACGTAAAAAGAGTGCCGCTGTAATTGATCCACCACTCGCCTGGTTACTAATGTTACAAAAATCTGCATAATCACTATGTAATGTTTCATCATAGTCATCGACAAGTGGCATTGGCCAGACATGCTCACCATTCAGATCGCCGACTTCTTTCATCTCACTTAATAAATCGTCTTCTCCGAAAATACCACCTAATTTTGGTCCAAGAGCCATTGCAACCGCACCTGTTAAAGTAGCGATATCAATAATATAATCTGCCTTTAATTCACCTGCACGGATCAGACCATCTGCTAAAATGAGACGTCCTTCTGCATCTGTGTTACCAACTTGCACCGTATGGCCATTTTTATAAGTAATGACTTCACCTGGATACATAGAATCTTTATCTGGTGCGTTTTCAACCGTCTGAATTAAGCCGACGACATTCACTTTAGCATTTGATTGAGCTAATAATTTCAGAGCGCCTGCTACGGCAGCTGCTCCACCCATATCCATTCGCATATCACTTATATTACGGCCAGACTTCAAACTAATCCCACCTGTATCAAAAGTAACCCCTTTACCAACAAGGGCTACAAGTGGTTTTGATTCGTCGCCTTTGTAGTGTAATTCGATGAAAGCTGGGTCATGCTTACTTCCACGGTTTACCGTCAACAAGCCATTCATTTCCATCTTTTCTAATTGAGCTTTATCGTGAACGACAACATCAATATTGTCCGCTTGATAAGCTTCTTGTAAAATAGTTGGAAACGTTTCTGGTGTTAATGTTGTTGATGTTTCATTCATTAAATCACGTGAAAAAGCAGTTGCTGCTGCACGAATGTGACCAGCCGTTATTGCATTTTCATAACTGTGATCTGCTTCCCAAGTTAGTGTCGCTTTTTCATTTACCTTTGTTGATTTATATTTGTCAAAGTCATAAGCGCCTAAATCCCATCCTTCAACAAAACTTGTGATCACTTCTTCAGCTTGTAATTGATCATATGTATGAAGGAGTTCAGTCGATTGAATCGACACACTTGAAACATGATTGTTTTGAAAGGTTCTCGATAAATCACCTGCTAACATGCGAACATGTTCTAATGTTTGTTTATGACTCTCTACTTCTTTTACATAGAGCGTGTACTGCCCTTCTTCGATTGACGAAAGAAAAGCTCCTTTACTATCTTGCACAATTTGTTTACCATTGTCTTCAATTTGATGATAAAACTTTATTGTTCCTTTTGTTGCCACAATAAATCCTCCTATTAAACGTAATACATTAAGTATTTCGAATCTTGTTTAAGTTTGCAAGCTTTCTGAATTACTTACCTTCTCTTTTCAACTTAAATGGTGCATAAATAAGTGCTACGATTAAAAATAAGCCCATATAACCAATTACAGTATAAACACTCGAAACAAGGTCTGTGAAACCAACAAAACTCAGGACAAAACCGACAGCAAGTGTAATGACCGTCACGATATGTGACTTTTTCGTATTCATTTCGAAGAAGCGTGATACGAAACCGTAAAACATACCAAGTCCTGTATTAAAGATCATTCCGAATAAGACAACTGCCATTAAGATAGCTAAAACAGGAGAGATCTCTTCAACGATTTTTAATAATGGTAAATCAAAATCTTTTACAGTACCAATTCGAGAAAAGATTGCTAAATGCGCTAAAATAATCATGATTCCAATCCCTAGTCCACCGAGTAATCCACCTAGACCAGCTACACGTGAATCTTTTTCCGCTCCGCCAGTAATAAGTGCCATTCCTGCACCTACAGCAATATTAAACGATACATAGTTAATCGCTGCGATAAACCAGTTCGGAAAATAATCTGGTGTCGTTTGTGCAACTTGTTCTAATTCACTGATTGAACCTTCCATCGTAAAGAAACTATAAATTGAAATAATGACGATAAATAATAGTAAAAATGGTGTAATACTAGCAATGACCGTAACAACTTTATCTAACTTCAACATCATTGCAGCTCCTACAATAATAACCATAATTAAACTTCCTAGAAAAACAGGTAAATCGAATTGTTGATTCAAGGTCGATCCTGCGCCAGCAATCATAACAACACCAACACCAAATAAGGTGAAGATAATGACAAGGTCAACAATAAATCCTAAATAGCGACCACTAATTTCATAAATCGCTGTTTTATGTGAGGATACTTGCAGGCGACTTCCGATGTTAGCTAAGGTCATCCCTAAATAAGCAAACAAGGCAGTAGATACGACCGCCCCTACCGTTCCAATCATACCAAAACTTGTGAAATATTGTAGAATCTCTTGCCCTGAAGCAAATCCAGCTCCTACAATAACGCCTATAAAGGCGAATCCTATTTTCAATGTTCTCATCTTTTATTCCCCCAATTAATTAATCTATATGTCAAAGTATAACAATCTATGTTAAGAAGTTCCACCATTTATGTAAGCGTTTACTCTTTTGTTTAATAAAAAAAGGTCACACCCCTTGATTGGGTGTAACCTTCAAGCCTTATTATACTTTTGCTTTTTGAGTAAAACGATCAAAGCGTAACGGATCAACTGGAATCGTTGTTTCCTTATCAGCTAACATTTCTTCGATTAATTTCCCTGTCACTGTTGCTAAACTAATGCCATCCCCTTCATGTCCTGCTGCAACATAAAATCCTGGCACTTCTTCAACCGGTGAAACGATTGGTAAATGGTCTTCTGTAAAAGGACGGAAGCCTGTATAAGAACGAATCATTTTAAAGTCGTTCATTTTCGGGAAGAAACGTAAGCCACGTCGAGCAATCGTTTGAACAACTTCAATATCAATTGATTCATCATAACCGACAAATTGACGGCTACTTCCCATGAGGAAGTTTTGACTTTCGGTCGGCTCTAAAACAAGTGCAACACCATGTTTTGCTGTCCGTTCATCTGCAATACGTTCACGACCAAATTTATTCATTAAGTAACCAAATTCCATCACATTACGCAACATGACGGGTTCTTGACGTGAACCGACTAAAATATGACCTTTACGTGGAGTGATTGGAATGTTGATATCTAACATTTCCCCGATAAATGGTGCCCACACACCTGCAGCATTCACTACTTTTTGTGCTTTAACCGTGCCATTTGTCGTTTCAATCGTAAAGTCATCTGCTTTTTTAATATTTTTTACTTCTGCTTGTGTTTTAACGTCTAATCCATATTGACGTGCTTTATCGATTAAGGAATAACAAAATAAGTAAGGATTAATTAAAGAATCTGTTTCACACTCTAAGCCACCTGGAATATCATCAGCGAAAAATGGCGATTCTGCTCGAATATCTTTAGGTGTTAAGACATTGAATTTTAAGCCGGCTTCACTCTGTGTTTTTACCCAATCTGTTGCTGCTTGCATTTCATCGTCATTATCACAAACTAAAATACTACCACTTTCACGATATTCAAAAGGAATTTCTAATTCCTCTTTTAAATCAACTGTTAATTCCTGACTCTTTAAGGACATTAAACTATCAAAACCAGGGTCTTTATCAACAATGGTTATATTTCCATCACAGCGTGAACTCGTTCCACTGGCAATGTCGTTTTTTTCAATAACGATTGCTTTCATGCCTGCTTTTGATACGTAATATGCGATTGCACAACCGACAATTCCACCACCAATAATGGCTACTTCATAAGTTTCATTACTCATCATACTACCCTCCAAGATGCTCATTATAAGATATTCTATTATAATATTACCATAAATTATTTCTTTTCTGTTAATATATATATAAAGTCATTTCTTTTTGCGAACTAAAGGGGGAAGTTAAATGCAAGATTTAGTCATTTGCCGTTGTGAAGAAGTTTCTTTAAAAGAATTAGAAGAAACAGCCGAAAAATTTAACTGCAGTGCAAGAGAATTAAAGTTACGCACAAGAGCAGGGATGGGCTTTTGTGGAGGTCGTACGTGTAGACCAGCAGTCGACAAAGTCGTCCATGATATTACAGGTGAGGCACCTTCCAATGACCTACCATTGAAAGTGCAACCTCCTGTACGCCCGATTTCATTACATGATTTAGGAGGTAGCGAATCATGACAGAACGTCGAATTATCGATCATCCTGTATTAGGGAAGCTAGATGAACAAAAGAAAGTATCTTTTCAATTTGATGGCAGGACTTATGAAGGCTATGAAGGTGATACGATTGCTTCAGCTTTGCTAGCCCATGGCATTCGTACATTAAGAAAACACGAAGAAACAGGAAGACCTCGTGGTATTTACTGTAATATTGGACACTGTTTCGAATGTCGTGTCACGGTAGATGACATTAGCAATATTCGAGCATGTCTCACACCAATCCATAATGGCATGGTCGTTGAAACAGGTCAACAGCTGGACACACCTTTATCACCTGATCAAACAGAGCCAATTCCACGAACTTACGAAGAATATGAAGAATGGAAAGAGAAAAAGGAGCAATCAAAATGAAAGATGTCGTCATTATAGGAGCAGGACCAGCTGGTCTTGCAGCAGCTACTGTTTGTCGCCAACATGATTTAGATGTAACCGTTATCGATGAATTCTCTAAATCTGGTGGTCGACTGTTAGGACAATTACACGAAGAACCGACAGGTGAGTGGTGGAATGGGATTAAAGAAGCAACAGAGATGACAGAAGAAGCAAAAGCTTTACATACTGATATCCGACTAGGTTTAAGTGTCCATCATATTGAAAAAAGAGCGGATAGCTATGCTGTCCATACAAATAAAGGGACAATCCCGGCAAAAACAGTTTTAATTGCTACAGGTGCAGCTGAAAGTGCCGCACCAATTCCAGGCTGGACTTTACCAGGTGTTATGTCAATCGGCGCCGCACAAGTGATGACGAACGTGCATCGCGTTAAAGTGGGTGAAAAAGGAATTGTTGTCGGTGTCAACGTCTTATCAGCAGCCATTGCACGAGAGTTACAACTAGCAGGAGTGGACTTACATAGTATGGCTTTACCTGCTATGAACGTCGTCTCAGGTGATGAAGCACATCCGAAAAAGGTAATGGAAAAACTTGTTCGCATTGCCCACTTAGCACCATCTGCCTTCATTAAATTTGGGAGTAAATTTGCTAAAGCAGCTTTTGTTCGTCATATTGCCCTTCAATTTTTCCCGAAAAGTGGCGTGAAAATGTGGGACATGCCGATTCATCTACGAAAAGCAATTAAAGAAATTAATGGTTCCGATAAAGTTGAATCAGTAACGATGGTTGATGTTAAACCAAATGGTGAGATTGTCCCAGGATCTGAAGAAATCATTGAAGTTGATTTCGTCTGTATCGCAGGAGGACTTTATCCATTAGGTGAATTAGCCGCACCACTTGGTTGTCCATTCGTCTATCAAGAAGAACTCGGTGGGCATGTACCTATCCATAATGAGAAAATGGAAACACCCCTCGAAGGTGTCTATGTTGCAGGGAATATTACAGGCATTGAAAGTGCTAAAGTAGCACGCGAACAAGGGAAAGTTGCTGGCTATTCTATCCTTTCTTATATTAAGCAAGATCAAGCAAGTCAAGCTGAACTCGCAGCTGCTATGGAAAGTGTTCGTGAAACAAGAGATCAAGCAACGATTCAATTCCATCCACATATTCAAACAGGTCGTCAACAAGTACATGAATCTTTTGAGAAGTTAACGAAATAAAGGAGAAAATCATGAAATTATCTCAAGCGATACAGCGAAAACCAATTGTATTTATTGGGTTTATGGGAGTCGGGAAAACAACCATTGCCCGAGAAGTAGCGAAACGTTTAGGTCGTGGTTTTGTCGATATTGATCATGAAATCGAAAAAGAGTATCAATTAGACATCCCTTCTATTTTTAAACAATTCGGTGAGGCTCAGTTTCGCGAAACTGAAAAGACCTTAATCGAAAAATGGTGTAAACAATCAAAACGAGTCATTTCATTAGGTGGCGGTGCTTTTTTGAATGCGGAAACAAAACAATTATGTTTAGCAGAAACACTCGTTATTAACCTTCATATGCCTTGGGATGAATGGAAAGAGCGTCTGCCTATTTTAAAAAAGAATCGCCCTAATTTACAGGGGAAATCTCTTGAGGAAATAAAAGAACTATTCGATAGCCGTATTCCAATTTATGAACAATACCATCTTCAAGTATCGATTTATAAAGATAGCAGTATTCAGGACATTACAGAAGATGTCATGGACCAATTAAAATATTTGTAAAGGGAGAATCTATTTACGAATCCTTCGTAAATAGATTCTTTTTTTCGTCATCATGTTTAGTGAATATGAGAACGGGAAAACTA
This sequence comes from Pseudogracilibacillus sp., assembly GCA_035301825.1. GTDB lineage: Bacteria > Bacillota > Bacilli > Bacillales > Amphibacillaceae > Pseudogracilibacillus. Next base: position 16,757 of record DATGTP010000058.1, read on the forward strand.
AAGATAAGTCTTCCAATAAGGAGTGGATTACATGTTAGAACATGAAATTGAACAAATGCGTGATGGGAAAGGATTTATTGCTGCTTTAGACCAAAGTGGTGGTAGTACACCGAAAGCATTAAAGGCATATGGGATTAATGAAGATGCCTATGATACAGAAGAAGATATGTTTCAAATTGTCCACGACATGCGAACACGTATCATTACTTCTCCCTCTTTTACATCTGATAAAATTTTAGGAGCTATTCTGTTTGAAAATACGATGGATCGCCACATTGAAGGTAAATATACGGCTGATTATTTACTCGACAACAAAGGAATCTTACCTTTTTTAAAAGTAGACAAAGGATTAGCTGACAAGGAAAATGGCGTCCAAATGATGAAGCCGATGCCAGACTTAGAAGATTTACTACGAAAAGCAAATGAAAGACATATTTTCGGTACAAAAATGCGTTCAGTCATCCATGAAGCAAATCGCCAAGGAATTAAAGATGTCGTTGACCAACAATTTGAAGAAGCAGAACGTATTATTGGTTATGGCCTCATTCCGATTGTTGAACCTGAAGTAAATATTTACAGTCCAGATAAAGAAGCAATTGAAGACATGCTCTTTGATGCCTTAGAAAAGAAAATAATGGATTTAATGCCTGATGAACAAATCATTTTAAAGCTATCTATACCGACAAAAGAAAATTTATATCAACCTTTAATGAAGTCTTCCTCTGTCATCCGAATCGTTGCCCTATCCGGAGGCTATGACATTGATGAAGCTAATCAAAAACTCGCTCAAAATCATGGAATGATCGCTAGTTTCTCTCGGGCATTAACCCAAAATTTACGGGCCGATCAAACAGATGAATTGTTTAATCAAACATTACAAACAGCGATAGATCGTATTTATGATGCATCTATTACATAAAAAAGGTTGAGGAAGTATATCCTCAACCTTTTTCAACTTAATAGTTTTAAACCGACTGCCCCACATATAATACATGTCAAGAACAGGAGCCTTTTTAAACCAGCCGGCTCTTTAAAAACGAGTATTCCCATCATGACAGCACCAGTCGCACCAAGTCCGGTCCAAATCGCATAAGCCGTTCCTAGTACAATATCATTCATTGCGAGTCGTAAAAATAAAAAGCCAAAACTAAATGATAAGACCATCATCATAAACCAAAACAATGATTTTCTTTTTAAATACATGTTTATCGTTGCGACACCAAATATTTCACCAAAACTTGCGATTACTAAATAGAACCAAGCCATCTTTAATCACCACACTATTCTTCTGCCGTCGTTAATTGTAAACCGACGACCCCTGTAATGATGAGTAAAATACAAAAGCCAGCTCCAAAGGTAAATGGTGTATCTAAAAAGATAAAATCAATAATTGCTATAGCCGCTGCGCCACTGCCTGTAAAGGTAGCATACACTGTTCCAGATGGTAATAACTCACACGCTTTAATAACAAAATAAAAACTAAACACAATAAAACCAATTGTGACAGACCACATGAGGATCGAATCTGAAAACTTCAACCCTAATACCCAAAAGACTTCGACAATTGCTGCAAATAGGACATAAATCCAGCCCACCTTAAAACCTCCAGCTCATAATTATAATGATTTAATGATAGGCAATATCTCTTTTAATCGTTTTACCTCAAATGTTGGTGTAATATCTTCTAACGTTCGATTATGGTGATTAATCCATATTGAATCAATATCAGAACGATTAGCTCCTAAAATATCGGTATTTGGATTGTCTCCAATCATAACCGCTTCACGTTTATCAATTTCTAATAAATTTAAAGCATATTTAAAAATATTTTCACTCGGCTTCCCTTCACCAAATTCGCCTGAAATAACAATATGGTCGAAATAAGGAACAAGCTCAGGTGACAAGGATAATTTTAAATGTTGAAGTTGACTTGATCCATTTGTTAACATTAACAACTTATATTTACCTTTTAACTTATTTAAGACATCAATCGTTTCATCATATAAGTAAACATGTTGTTTTCGCTCTTCTGGAAAACGTTCTGCTAATTCAACAGCAAATGCCTCATCTTCAATCCCTAAATCTTGTAATCCTTTAAACCAAGCATCTTTTCGATACTCTGGCACAATCTCACGTAACGCTTCAAATCCTTGACCTTCATCTGTATAATCTGCCCAAAAAGCTTCAAACGTCCCTGTTCCAATCATCTTTGTAAACGGATACGTTTTATAAGACATATATAATTGTTCTGCATGAGAACGAACTTTCACCTCTAACTGTTGTGGGTCTAAATCAAAACGTGTCGCTGCATATTCACAAGTAGCACGAAATGCTTCAGCAACACTCTTCTCATCCCATAATAATGTATCATCTAAATCAAACATAACTGCTTTTAACATGAAAAATTCATCATCCTTCTAAACTAATATCGTTAATCATTAATATTATCGAAGCTTCGTTTATTTGTCCAATGATAAAATATAGGATGATGCCCCTTCATCTATCAAAATAAAAATAAAATTTTTATAATATTTTTGAATGCCTTTGTCGATTGATGTACAATAAATGTAGAAAATGATGGAGGAGTGATCATAGGAAATGGAAACAACAAAAGTAAACCGAATTGGTGAAATTGTTTTAACGGTTATCGGTATTTTAGCAAGTATTTTCGGTATTATAGTAGCTTTTGGTATGTCAGCTTTTTTTAAGATTGAAGATTTTGAAAATGAATTTGTAGACGAAATGGCTACAGAAGGCATCAGTGCAGAGGAATCATTAGCAGTATTAGAACTTTTCCAAAGTGCGAGTACTTACTTCGGGCTTATTGCCATTATTAGTACCATTATCGGGATCGTTGGAACGATTTTGTTTATTGGTGATAAACGATCGAAGGCAGCAGGAATCTTACTCATCATCGGTGCAATCATTGTTTTATTTGCATCAGTTGGTTCAGGATTCTTCGCATTCGTCTTTTACTTAATCGCAGGAATTATGGGTGTTGTACGTAAACCACCTGTACCAGTGGACGATTATGACTTTACAACATCGACTGATGATAACTTATTTTCACGTAATGATTTCGATAATAACGATCGTGAAAATTAATTAAAAAAAATTGCTCTAACGAACATTTCGTTAGAGCATTTTTTATTCCTCTTGAAAGATTGTTAAATCATTAGTAAACATACCTGTAATTCCCCAATCAATTAATTGGTTAGCTTTCTTGGCATCATCAATAGTGTATGGGTGAATGAGTAAATTTGCTTGTCGCGCTCGTTTAACATACACCTCATCTATTTCCTGATAATTTGGTCCAACACCAACCGCATATTCACTAATATCTTCAAATGAACTATCTGTCAATCCTTTAATTTGATCCTTGCTATGTAATTGAATTAAGGGGATTGATTCATTTTGCTCATGAATATATCGTAAACTCTTTTCACTAAATGACTGAATAACAAGCTGTCCCAATTGAAAGTCATTTTCCGAAAACGAATATTCATCAATTAATCGTAATAATTCATCTTCCATATCAAATGTTTCTGCATCTTTTTTCGTTTCAATATAATAATGCTGTTCCAATCCGAAGTGATCAAATATTTCTTCTAAACTAACAACTTCCAATCCGATATAAGATTGTTTGGCTTCATTAGGATTCTTCTCATTAAACCAAGTTCCAGCATCCAATTCTTTTATGCTATCAAATGTTAAATCAGCTACATATCCGCTTCCATTTGTTGTGCGATCAACTGTCTCGTCATGCATGGCAATTAATGTGCCATCTTTTGTCATCTGTAAATCAATTTCTAAATAATCTGATCCATATTCAATAGCCTTTTCATAAGCAACCATTGTATGTTCAGGTGCCTGTTTACTAGCACCACGATGGCCGATTTTTATAAATCTATCTTCATCTAATAAATCAAGTTCTGTTTGGTTATGAATCATCACTTTATCTGAAGAAAATGATAGTGTATATAAAATAATAAGGATGAAGGATAATAATATAATGATAGTGAATCGCTTCATTTAATCAACTCCTCTTTGTATTACCCTAGCGAATGGTTAAAAAAATAGCAAGATATCTTATGAGATATCTTGCTATTCGTTAGTAGCACGCCCGAGAGGATTCGAACCCCCGACTACCAGTACCGGAAACTGGTGCTCTATCCACCTGAGCTACGGACGCATAATATGAAGATGCAAAAATAATTATACCGATACATATTTAAATATACAAGTAAAATAATTTTTTTCAATCTAACATACAAAGACTAGCTTAAAAATATATATTAAGGGTACAATAGAAATTAGGTCAAAATAACAATCTTTTTGTTTGACCTTTCTTGACCATAGGTTTATGATATAATTAGAAGTTAATAAAGATATACTTTGAAGGAGGAAATAACATGGTATTAATTCCTACAGTTATTGAACAAACAAGCCGCGGTGAACGTGCATATGACATTTACTCACGTCTATTAAAAGACCGTATCATTATGTTAGGTTCAGCAATTGATGACAATGTTGCCAACTCAATTGTTGCACAACTTTTATTTTTAGAAGCTGAAGATCCAGAGAAAGATATTTCAATCTACATTAACTCTCCAGGTGGATCAATTACAGCTGGAATGGCTATTTACGATACGATGCAATTTATTAAGCCAGACGTATCAACAATTTGTACAGGTATGGCTGCATCAATGGGAGCATTTTTACTTTCAGCAGGTGCAGATGGAAAACGTTTCGCACTTCCAAATAGTGAAGTAATGATTCACCAACCATTAGGTGGTACACAAGGTCAAGCATCAGATATCGAAATCCACGCTAAACGAATCATTCAAATGCGTGAAAACTTAAATAAAATTTTAGCTGACCGTACAGGTCAACCTTTAGAAGTCATCGAAAAGGATACAGACCGCGATAACTTCATGTCAGCACAAGAAGCTGTTGAATACGGGTTAATCGATAAAGTACTAGAGCGTAAAGAATAATTAAGCTAAAGCGGCGCTGCGAGCCATTCGCAGCGCTTTTTT
>DATGTP010000059.1:0-15597 GCA_035301825.1 Pseudogracilibacillus sp.
TGCCTTAGTCTTACTCATTGTGTTCGCTTCTTTTCAAAAAAGTCCATTATTAATCGTCTCCGTTACGATTTTCGGTGTAACGATGTTGCTCATGTATTTATCATCAACGATTGTACATAGCTTACCGAAAAATAAATGGAAGAATATATTTCTCGTTGTCGACCATGCTTCAATTTACTTATTCATTGCCGGCACATATACACCATTTGTTCTTGCCCTCATTAACGGGAAGATCGGCTGGACCTTGTTTGGAATCGTTTGGGGAATTGCTGCTCTTGGGATCGTCTTGAAATTATTTTTCGTTAAAAAGTTCGTTATCTTATCGACCTTAACTTATATTTTAATGGGATGGATTATCGTCTTTGCTTGGGGACCACTGACGGCAGAGCTTCATATGAACGGTGTGAAGTTACTCGTTGCAGGTGGACTCGTTTATACAATCGGAGCCGTTTTCTATGTTTGGAAAAAAGTTCCCTACCATCATGTCATCTGGCATTTATTTGTTGTGGCAGGTTCTGTCCTCCACTTCTTTGCCGTCCTATTTTATGTTATTTAAAACCTGGTGAAAGCGAGCAGCGCATAGCGCTGCTTTTTTTTATGATCAAGAAGTCGGCTTACTATCGAATGCTTAGCCGTAAGTGTAATTCCTCTTGCCAGTTACCGTCTGAGGGTAAGTCATTTCTAATCGCTAGGCTCAGTTTCACTCAGAGCGTAACTGGCTGGAGCTCCCTGGGCGTGAGTTACACTTATTTCGCTTTTGAGTGTAACTGGGGGAAGCTCCCGGACCATGAGTTACACTTATTCCACTTTTGAGCGTAACTGGCCAAATTCCCGGACCGTGAGTTACCCTTATACCGCCTTTTAGTGTAACTGACGGAAGCTCCCCGAAGGTGAGTTACACTTAGGGTGTAACTGAACGGACGCCCAGACTACAAGCTACACTCAGAGCGTAACTGAACAGATGCCTTGACCGCAAGCTACACTCATCCCGCCGAATAACAGTCAAAGGGTAAGTGACACCGCTCATCCCCTGCTATAATCTAGCCGAAACTTGCACTTCCTAAGCCCCTTCGATAAAATGTATTAAAATGAATAAGGAGCTTGATCAATCAATGAACCGTGCTTATGTTTTCATTTTAATGGGTGCCGGCTTGTGGGGAACGATTGGCTGGTTTGTTAAGCATTTATATGCCTATGGTTTCACGCCGATGGAAGTCGTGACCTTGCGTGTTGTGACAGCAGCTATTGTGCTTCTTGCTTATATGTTATTTGCTTCAAGACATAGCTTGAAGCTTAAATCCCCGACAGATATTAAATATTTTATTGGGACAGGTCTTTTCAGTATTGTCTTTTTCAATTTCTGTATGTTTACAGCCATTGAATTGTCGACAATCCCAATTGCGACTGCCTTATTATATACTGGACCAGCTTTTGTCATTATTTTATCTTTAATTTTTTTCAAAGAACCTTTCACAAAAATAAAGGCCGCGACATTAGTCATTACTTTAATTGGAACAGCCCTTGTTGCAGGTGCCCTACCTTTTGATATAGACGTTTTTCAAGTGACTGCTATTTTATTTGGTTTAGGTTCTGGATTTGGTTATGCTCTTTATAGTATTTTTTCTAAGTTTGCTTTAGAAAAATATAGTAGCTTAAGTATTACAACTTATACCTTTGTTCTTGCAGCGATTGCGCTCATCTTTTTCTTCCCTTTTTCGGAAAAAGGCCATTTACTTTTAGAGGGGAAGGTCTTTTTACTGGCATTTGGCTTAGGGATTATTCCAACCGCTTTCGCTTACATCGTTTATACATATGGACTCAATCAAACAGCTGCCTCACATGCATCGATTATCTCGACTGTCGAACCGGTCGTCGCCACTTTAATTGGGGTATTTGTCTTTATTGAACCCTTTTCTTTTAGTCAACTAATTGGGATGATTTTTGTCATTAGCGCTGTCATCTTAATTCAGTTTGATACGAAAAAATCGGCAACACTCCAAAAAAAAGCTTAGACAAGTAACTGTCTAAGCTTATTTTTTATCTTCATACCATTTATTTATTAATTCATCTAATTGTTGACTCACCATCACAACTTCTTCATCGGTATATTCTTTTGTATGGACAATTTCATGGAGTTTCATTCGTAAACGCTCGATCTCATGCCCATGGCACAGGTCTTTTTTCATATTCATTATCCTCTCGTATTGCATTTCACCTACCATATTATAGTATAAAAAAACATGTATTTCTACCACATTTTGCTAAAATAAATCGTGATATATCGACATTTTTCGCAAGATGGCTTTTATGATTGTCCAAGGATTTGTATCATGATATGCTTAAAGGGAAGTAAATTAACGGAAGGATTGGTGCCAAGTGTCTGATGAACGTATACGAACGACTTGGATCGATTGGTTGAAAGCGATTTTCATCGCTTTGGCTATTATTTTTTTATTAAGGCATTTTGGACTTGCGACATCGATTGTTGAAGGAGAAAGTATGTATCCGACGCTCGAAAATGGGGAGAAGATTGTTTTTAACAAACTTGTTTACCATGTATCAGAGCCCAAACGTGGTGATATCGTCATCATTCAGCAGACAGATAAAAACTATGTTAAACGCGTCCTAGGTTTACCAAATGAAAAGATTCAAATGAACAACCATACTTTATATATTGATGATGAGCCTGTTGAAGGGTCTTTCGTTGATGAATATAATCAATTGTTAACCGGCGACTTCGGGCCCTATCATGTTCCGCCTGATCAATATTTTGTCATTGGCGATAACCGGTCGATTAGTAAAGATAGCCGAAATGGTTTAGGCTTTATTAAGCGCGAAGAAATTATTGGGCGTTCAGAATTTGTCATCTATCCTTTAAATGAATGGGAAGTCACGAGATAAAAAACCGTACGGTATGCTCAGCGCATATCATACGGTTTTTTCACATCTTATTCATGGTCAAACAAGCAGAAGCCAGTATTTACAAGTGCAATAACTAAACATACAATTCCAAGTACTGTTACATACATATTTATGCGCTCCTCTTTTTCATTTTCGAATATAAGTAAATTATATCAAGTTCTATATACAATGCAAAGGATAATGATAAATTAACCGATAATGACACGTTCTTTCGGATAGTGGAAATTATTTTTATCTTCCTTCTGACGGAATGAGATTAAAAAGGTGACAACCCCAATCCGGCCGATAAACATTAAGATCATTAAAATAAACTTACTAACCGTTGATAGCTTAGCTGTAATCCCGAGTGATAAGCCGACCGTTCCAAAGGCTGACGTCACTTCTAATAAAATCTCTGTTAAACTAAAGGGTTCAATTACCGTTAGTGTCATCGTACTGGCATAGACCGCAACAATTCCAATGATAATGACGACAATGGCCTTTTGTAAATCAGATGTATAAATCTCTCGATTAAATACTTTCACCGTTTTCCCACCACGAATATAAGTGAGAACAAAAATAAGGGCTAAAGCAAAAGTCGTCGTCCGAATCCCCCCACCTGCACTACTTGGCGATGCCCCGATAAACATGAGAAAAGATAAAAATAAATGGTTGGCTTCACTCAATTGACCTATATCCATTGTCGATAAACCAGAACTACGAGTTGTGACCGACTGGAATAAAGCATAAAAGAGGCCTTCATGCCATACTTTCCCATTGAAAAACTTAAAAGCATCTAACAAGTAAATCATTACCGTTCCAAAAACAATTAAAAGGAAAAAAGTTAAGGAGGTTAACTTCGTAAATAAGGAAAAACGGAATAAATGCCTTTGCCTTTTAATCCGGTGGTGAAAAAATGACCTCACTTCAATTAAGACAGGAAATCCAATGGCCCCAAAAATAATTAAAATCATATAAATGCTTTGAACGTAATAATCACCATTAAAGTCCATCAAGGAATTGTTTTCAATTGAAAAGCCAGCATTGGAAATAGCACTAATTGTCCCAAAAAAGCCGTGTAATAATGCATCGGCAAAATGGTCATAATAATCAAGAAAACGAATGGTTAATAAAACAACCCCAATCAATTCAACGACAAGTAATACATAAACAATTTGCCTGACAAGTTGCACCATCCCACCTAAAGCCGTTTGGTTTTGATCTTGCATAATGAGTTGACGTTCTGAAATACCGATTTTCTTCCCTAAGGCCATCCAAATAAAAGTCGTCAAAGTCATTAAGCCAGCAGCACCGACATGAAGGACAACTGACAAAGCAATGATTCCAGCCGTATTAAAAGTCTCACCGATTGGCACAGTCGTTAAGCCTGTCACAGAAATAGCACTGACCGAAACAAATAAGACATCAACCAGCGGCACATTGACACCTTCCTGGTAAAAAAAGGGCAAGGCTAATATAGAAGTTGTCATTAAAATCGCCCCGAGATAAAAGGTTAAAATCAGTTGAGCAGGCGAGAATTTCATTAAATGATGTAAAGTATAATGCCGACGTTTAGCCATAACTATTCCTTTCTTAATCGATTAAATCGACTCTTTAAACTTTTGTAGGAGAGACTCTCCTTGATACCCTTCTTCAATAATTTGTTGGAGAAGTTCTTCAATCCGACTTTTCGAATGATCAACGATATTCCCTTGAAAAATAACATTCATCTTCTGACCAATTTCCGTTATTTCAACGATTTTCGTTATAAAAAATGCAGGATCATTATCCTCACGTGTAATCTTAATTTGAATCATTAAATCCTCTTCATCGGCAATCGATTCAAAATAAGCCATATCCTCTTGCAGTAAAAAAGCCTCAATTAACCAACCATGCTCATCTTCACGATTAATGACAAGCCCATCAACTAAAGAAAAGCTACGCTTTTTCACTTTTTCTGAGTCCGCTTCATTTTTCATGATCGTCAATCCTTTTAATTTAAAGGTCTTCATTTTTCCACCTCCACTAGTGCTCTTATTATAACAAAAAAATGAAAATAATAAAAAAGTCGTATATTTTTTTCAAAAGAAGGCATCATAAAGCTACAAAAATTGTCAGAAAGCAGTGTGATCAATGAAAAAAATTTATTTAGCTAGCCTCATTTCCATCAGCTTAATCGCTTGTGGACAAGAAGAGACTATCGATGACACAAATTACGACCAAAGCCCTTCACAAGAAGCCATTGAAACACTCAAAAAAGACGACAAAATAAAGGAGGTCTATGCCGTCAATGATGATGAACATTTACTCATCGCCATCGACGTCAAACACCGCCACCGATTCAAACGCCATCAACACGACCTTAACTGGACAGAAGAAATGAAAGCAGAAAAACCAAACATGAAAGTATTCGTCGCAACCGACTATAAAATTGTAAAAGAAACGAAACGAGCCGCCAAAATCGCCCAAAACAAAGGCCCCAATACAAAACAAACTATTCAAAAAATTATTAAATTATCAAAAGAAGAAACGTAAAGGAGGAAAATGATGAAAATGACACCAAAAGAATTAAAAGAAAAGCACGAACCGAAGCGCCCTGTCGCTCTCAACTGTTTAAAAGCCTTTTTAATCGGCGGCTCCATTTGCCTTGTCGGCCAATTTATTAGCGTCTTTTATATGACTTTTTTTGATTTTACGGAAAAAACGGTCGGTAACCCGACCGTCGCAACGCTCGTTATCATCACCATGCTCTTAACAGGTTTCGGCTTTTATGAACCACTCGGACAATTCGCAGGCGCCGGGACAGCAGTTCCGGTTACTGGTTTTGCCAATGCAGTCATTTCAGCAAGTATCGAACACCGTCCAGAAGGCTTTGTCTTAGGTGTCGGCATGAATATGTTACGCCTAGCTGGACCTGTTATTGTTTACGGTGTTTTCGCATCTTTTATTTTAGCTTTAATTAAAACAGTTTGGAATATCATTTTCACATGAAAGGAGTATCAAGGTGACAGATCATGCGATTATATCATTTCAAAAGCAACCGGCCCTAACAGCTAGTGGTGTTGTCGGGGGAAATGACGAACATGAAGGCCCCTTACAAGCCATCTTTGACCATACTTATGATGACTTATGGCTAGGAAAAAGCTCCTTTGAACAAGCCCAATCACAAATGGTCATCGATGCCATTAATTATACGTTAGAAAAAAGTGCTTTAACTAAAACAGACATTGACTATATTGTCAGTGGTGATTTAATTAATCAAATTACCCCAACAACCTTTGGTGTCAAACAATTTAATAAAGCTTTTCTCGGTTTATATAGTGCCTGTGCAACGGTTACCGAAAGTTTAATCGTCGGTGCCTTACTTTACAATATGAATGAACAAGCTCGGATTGTATGCGGGGCATCCAGTCATTTTGCGACTGCTGAAAGACAGTTCCGCTTCCCAACGGAATATGGTGGTCAAATTCCACCAACAGCACAAAGAACGGTGACAGGAGCCGGCTATGCCCTCCTAAAAAACCAAGCCAAGGGACCAAAAATAACCCAAGCGGTCATTGGACGGGTTGTTGATATCGGTGAAACAGACCCCTTTCATATGGGTGCTGCAATGGCACCAGCAGCCGTTGATACAATTAGCCGCTATTTCAAGGCGAATGGAGATGATCCAAATAGTTTTGATTATATTGTGACAGGTGACTTAGGACGGATTGGTAGTCAAATCGCCTATGACGATCTCTTACAAGAGGGTGTCAAGCTTGATCGTGAGAAGTTTCTTGATTGTGGGAAGTTAATTTTCAATGAATCACAAAACTTCCAAGCCGGTGGCAGTGGTGCAGGCTGTCCAGCTGTCGTCATGCTCGGCTATTTCTTACCTTTATTAACTCAGAAAAAAGTAAAGAAAGTCATGCTAGTTGCCACAGGTGCCTTACAATCCTCACTATCTGTTCAACAAAAACTGTCCATCCCTGCTATTGCACATGCCATTGTTTTAGAAGTAAAGGAGTCAGCTTAAATGATTTATCTTGCTAGTTTTATCGTCGGTGGTCTTTTTTGTGTTGTCGGCCAATTGTTATTTGATGTTGCCAAATTAACACCGGCCCACACCTTAACCTCTCTTGTCATTGTTGGTGCTATTTTAGGTGCCTTTGGTATTTATGAACCTTTAACCGATTTTGCGGGTGCAGGTGCTACCGTGCCCATCCTAAGTTTTGGTAACTCCCTCGTGCAAGGAGCCTTAACGGAAGCAGATAAACATGGCTTCATTGGTGTCATGACAGGTATTTTCGAAATAACGAGTGCCGGCATATCCGCTGCCATCGTCTTTGGTGTCCTCGCTGCCATTTTATTTAAAGCAAAACATTAAAAAACGGCTATTTCATATAGCCGTTTTATAACACTTTCACTGTTAATTTCCCAAAATATTTATTAGCTTCTAAGTCTGTCAGGGCAAGTGCTAAGTCATTAAAGACATATTCATGCCCAATAATTGGTTTAATGTGATGAGCTTCCATTAAAGTTAAAGCTTCTTGTAATTCTTCCTTACTTCCCATCGTTGATCCGATTAAATGATATTGACCATAAAAGAAATCCCGTAAATTTAAGGTCACTTCATCCCCTGCCGTTGCCCCAAAAACGACAACACGGCCTCCCTGCTTAACAACTGCTAAGGACCGGTTAAAGGTAGCAGCCCCTACACTTTCAATGACTAAATCAATTTTTTCATCAGCTAAAACTTCTGACCAATCAGCAGCTGAATCAATGACTAAGTGTGCTCCTAGTTCTTGCAAGTGTGCCCGCTTTTTCAAATCGCGTGACGATGTAATAACCCGTGCCCCACTATGGATAGCAAACTGGATCAGAAATTGACTGACCCCACTACTTCCACCTGGGATAAAGACGGTCTCATCTTTTTGTAAGCGTCCTTGGGTAAACATGGCCCGATAAGCTGTCAGAGCTGCCAGAGCGACTGTCGCCGCTTCCGCATCAGTTAAGTAAGCGGGTTTCTGCATCACTTGACTTGCGTCAATGGTAATCTTCTCAGCAAATGTTCCGTGGTCAGGCATGCCTAAAATGTCAAAGCTAGCCGGCGGGGCGTGTGAGATTTTTTCCCAAGCTAAGGACGGGTTAATGATTACTTTGTCCCCTTCTTTAATGTGACTGACCTGATCACCGACTTTTTCGACGATCCCAACCCCGTCAGATCCGAGAATGAGTGCGTTGGGATCATTGCCCAGGCGGTTTTTAATATAAAGGTCACGTCGATTTAAGCCGACAAAGGTCATGTTAACAGTCACGTCGTTTGCACCTGTTTCTTGTTCAGGCATGTCGGTCATTTCATATGTTCCATTTTGAATGACAAATGCTTTCATGATTGGCCTCCTTATGAAAAATCTCTGCTTCCACGAAGGGTTGCAGAGATTTGATTGTTATTGCTTTTTAATTAAACGTTCGAATTCGTCTAATTTCTCTTCAAAGACGTCTAAGGCGTCGATAATCGGTTGTTTGCTTGTCATGTCTACACCTGCACGCTTTAAGACTTCAATTGGGTAATCACTAGAACCTGCTTTGAGGAAGTCTTTATACCTGTCAACAGCTGGCTCTCCTTCAGCTAAAATTTGTTTAGCTAGTGCTGTTGCTGCCGAGTAGCCTGTTGCATATTGATAGACATAGTAGTTCATATAGAAGTGTGGGATACGTGCCCACTCTAGTCCAATTGCTTCGTCGATTTCGATATCATCACCGAAGTACTTTTTATTTAAGTCATAGTAAATGTCAGTGAATGATTCTGCTGTTAATGGTTCCCCATTTTGTGCACGGACGTGAATCTCATGTTCGAATTCAGCAAACATCGTTTGACGGAAGACCGTACCACGGAAACCTTCTAAAATATGGTTTAAAATGTAGAGCTTTTCTTTCTCATCGTCTAATGTGTTGAGTAAATGTTCACTTAAGAGTGCTTCATTACATGTTGATGCCACTTCTGCGACGAAAATCGAGTAATCACCGTAAGCATATGGTTGGTGTTTACGTGTATAGTAACTATGAACCGAGTGGCCAAACTCATGTGTTAAAGTATATAAGTTGTTGACATTATCTTGCCAGTTCATCAAGATGTATGGCTGCGTGCCGTAAGTACCTGATGAATAAGCCCCACTGCGTTTTCCTTTGTTCTCAACGACGTCTACCCAGCGCTTTTCATAGCCTTCTTTTACGATATTGACATATTCTTCACCAAGAGGCGCTAAACTGTCAGCGACGAGTTTTTGTGCTTCTTCATAAGGGACTTTCATATCCACATCTTTTACAAGTGGCGTATATAAATCATACATATGCAGCTCGTCGACATTTAAGAGCTCTTTACGTAATTTGGTATAACGGTGTAAGAGGTCAAGACGGTCATTAATCGCTTCGACTAATTGGTCATACACTTTTTCTGGAATGTTATTATTACTTAAGGCTGCATGACGTGCTGAGTCATATTGACGGACTTTAGCATTGAAGTTGTTTTTCTTCACATTGCCACTTAAAGTTGAAGCAAATGTATTTTTAAACTTCCCGTAAGTGTCATACATGGCTTCAAATGCAGCCTTTCTTACATCACGGTTAGCTGATTCTAAAAATTGAATATAACGGCCATGTGTAACAGAAACCTCTTCTCCCTCTTCGTTTTTGATCGTAGGGAAGGTTAAGTCAGCATTGTTTAACATACTAAAGGTATTACCGTTTGATCCGAGCACTTCAGATGCTTCAGATAGTAAGGCTTCTTCTGACTCACTTAAAACATGGTCACGTTGTAACATAATTTGATCAAGTTGATGTTGATACAGTTTTAAGTCATCGTTTTCTTGTAAAAAGGCATCAATACGCACTTCATCAATTTGTAAAATTTCTGGCACGATATAACTGACAACACTTGAATATTGTGTCAGTAACATTTGCGCTTTTTGATTTAAGCCTTGGTAAAAGCTATTTGTCGTATCTTGGTCATTTCGCATATGTGAATAGACGTATAGTTTAGCAATGCGCTCTTCAAGCTTGTCCTTCGTTTGAAGCAAGTCTAATAACGTATCTGCACTGTCAGCTAGCTTTCCTTGATAGCTTGCTAAACTTGGAATCGCTTCTTCTAAAGCTTTATATTCTTTTTCCCAATCATCATCTGTTGGGAAGATAGCTTCTAAATCCCATGTTAAATGTTTTGGGACATCTTCACGTTTGGGTAGTTCTGCTTTCATTTTACTCATATAAAATAGCCTCCTAAAACAAAGTATGTGTCTAGTATACCGAATTTTTGAACAATTTGTGTAGTAATTGCACTTTCTTTTTGTCACGAAACAAGGAAAGGTCGCCATTGATAGCACTTTCAAGGCTCTCATAAAATGGGATGGATTGTTTCTTCACATAGTCTCCTGCTCGATTCAATTCGACATATTGAAAGGCTTGTAAGTAAGTGAGATATTGTTCAAGGGGATGGAGGCTCGTTTGAATGAGAGGTAAAGATCTTAAGCTTGGTCCTTCATTTAAATCAAGTATGGCTCCATTTGGCAGGTCATTAAAGTAGTAAACAATATAATTTGTTTGCCATTCATAAATCGGTGCTTGGATGAGCATTTGCTGACTGACAGGAAGGTGAATCAAGGAGGGTAAATAATCAATATAATAGCCTTTTTCATAAAGGGCATTACGGAAATGAAAGGCTCGCTTACTCAAACGAAGAGGTCTGTGTAAACGAAATTTTCGTTTAGCCTGGGCCCACATCTGCCATAAAGCTTGGGCGGGAAATGGCTGGCTAGCAAATAAGTCGGGCAGGTGTAATTTTCTTAAATGATGGTGAGTTACTGTGCGAAAGCATTGGTGGTGGATAAGGTAAATATGTTGCCAAATAGTTAGGCGGTTCTGGTCTGGGCAATAAAAGTAAAGACTGGGCGGGTAGCTATCATGAAATTGATGGATGAAGTGGCGCAAAAATTGGGTCAACTGCCCTCGCTTTGGCATGAGTTTCATGGAGACAATCCATAATGGGTATATGCCAGCTTGCAAATACTTTTTCGTGCGGGAAATGATTTGGCTTGCTGGGACAATTGAATGTTGAAATTCAAGGGCAATGGCTTTTTTGTTGACGGTTGTAAAGACGTCGGCCATTTGTTTCGTCTCGGCTATATAATGTTCAACTTGCGCCGGGAGGCCTTGGGCTTTGAGCCAGTTCGCTAAATTGACTTTCGCCTTTTCATGGTAGCTGCTTTCACCTGCATGGCTGCAGTTACTGTCAGCATAGTGAGCAAAATGTGGGGTAACATATGGTCCATAACGGATCATAACCGCTTGTTTACAGTCAGGACAAATAAACTGGGCGTGACGCTTCAAGTCGTCTAATTGGCCTGCTTGTAAATGAGCAATCGAAACGATCTGGCCTGCTTGATCGATCGCTTCTAACAAATGAATCCCCCCTTATTTATTATTATTCGACATAAAGTGCTCAATTCCTTTATTTTTTATAAAAAAACGCCTCATTACGTCTGTAATGAGGCGTGATTCTTCCTATTTTAAGTCGAAATAATGACGAACTTGTTCAAAGACGTCTTGTTCCATCACTAACTTTCCATATTCTTCAAGCATGGCCATCGTTGTTTCTTCTTCTTGGCCATATTCTGAAGCATAGTGGAAAATGACTTGCATCACATCTTCTTGTAATTCAAAGGCAAATTCACTAATTTCGATATATATATGGTATTTATCTTCATAATGATAGAGCGACGATTGTAATATATTTTCTTCCGCTTCTTCTGGTAGATGATGACTAAATTGAATGACATCCTCTAAGTCTTGGAAACTAACAATCATCCATAAATGGTTATTATCTTTTTCTTCTTCTTTTTTCTTTGAATACTTCTTTTTAAATAACTCTTCTAAGTTGTCTGGCGTCATTTCGACATTAAATTTAGGCTTGTTTTCTGTTTCCATAAACTCTTCTAAATCAATGTTTGGACTTTCTTTTGACACGACAATTTCAAGTCCTTTATCTAAAACCTTCACTTGGATCCATAGCGGTCCATCTGTTGAAAAGTCTTCTTTATAATTCACTTCATCCATCATTTGCCAAAATAATTGTTCACTGCGCTCACGATTGTACCAAATCTCTTCTCGTTCGAAGCCACGGTCTTCTATATCCGTATATGAAATATAAAATTTTACCGTATTTTCATTAATTCTTTCAATTTCCATTGCAAAGCCTCTCCCTTCGACTAAAATAACGCCTTTTTAGGTTTGCACCTTTCTTCCTTAATGAAGAGATCATCCTCGTTATTTCTTTATGAAAAGAATTGTCTATTCGTATTGTATGCTATATTTCCTCATTTGAAAATATAAGTGCCTACAAGGTTTGCATATTAATATACTATTTAATAAATTATTTATCAAATAATCTCATTTTTCTAGCCTTTTTGTCTAAAATTCTGTTATTTTCCAAGCTTACTTGCCTTTCATGCATGGAAAAATCAACATAAAAAACCACAAACTACTCCAGTTGTAGTTTGTGGTTTTCTACATGTGTATCAACACTCATTAGTTCACCATTTTTTGAGCTTCTTTTAATTGGAATGTGCGAACTGTACGTGGTAGGAAGCGACGAATTTCATCTTCGTTATATCCTACTTGTAGTCGCTTTTCATCTAAAATAATCGGTCGACGTAATAAACCTGGATTATTTTGGATAAGCTCAAATAAGTCTTTCAACGGTAATTGATCGATGTTCACGTCCAATTTTTGGAATACTTTCGATCGTGTTGAAATAATTTCGTCCGTTCCATCTTCCGTCATACGTAATATTTCTTTAATCTCATCCAATGTTAATGGCTCTGAAAAAATATTACGCTCCTTGTATGGAATTTCGTGTTCTTCTAACCATGCCTTCGCTTTTCGACAAGATGTGCAACTTGGCGAGGTATAGAGTGTTACCATGTAACTTCACTCCTCATTCTACTAAAAAATGTCCAATTTGAACGCCTTTCCTACAATTGTAGGCACTTCCCGTCGTCCATGCCGGTGTCAGTAAAAATGAAGGTAGTTATGACGATTTTATCCGTTCTTCAATAACTCCTTCACCCGTCGTCATGTTACCTTTTTCACAAGGCAACTGACTTGATTTAGTTTATTTTTTGTGACACGTATTGATATGAGCGAACGACAGCAATCAATACTGGTCTGTTTACACAACAAGTAACTACCCTTGAATTCGTTCATATAAGTTAGATGGAAACAACTTGTCCCCATTTATGATCTCTCACCGTTAGAACTAACAGTCAACGTGATGGATCACGCTGTAAGACATAGCCCTAACTCCCTACCCTTAAGATTATACTACATTTGTCAAGGAAAAGGTAGACCATTTTCAACATTTTTTTAATGTTTTCGATTTGTCATAATTTATACACATATAAGGCAAATGACAAATCCTTTTCCCTTTATTTTATTGTTCCCTTTCTTTCCTGAAGTAAACATCCCTTTTTATGAAACATCACTTGCTTATCAGTGGGCGCTATTATATCATTTATTGTAGCTGAAACATAAAATGGAGTGAATAATTTATGCAAAAAATATTTTCTGGAATTCAACCGAGTGGAACTTTAACACTTGGTAACTATATTGGTGCCATTCGTCAATTTGTTGAATTACAAGACGATTATGATTGTTATTTTTGTGTTGTTGATCAACATGCAATTACCGTTCCTCAAGAACCGAAAGAATTGCGTGACAATATGAAATCATTAGCTGCCCTTTATATCGCATCTGGGATTAATCCTGACAAATCGACTATTTTCATTCAATCTGAAGTGCCACAACATGTTGAACTTGGTTGGTTATTACAAACGATGACTTACATGGGAGAACTTGAGCGAATGACTCAATTTAAAGATAAGGCTGAAGGCCGGAGTGCGGTGCCTGCTGCTCTTTTTACTTATCCAACTTTAATGGCGGCAGATATTTTACTTTACCAAACAGATCTCGTACCTGTTGGTGAAGATCAAAAGCAACATTTAGAATTAACTCGTGATCTAGCTGAGCGCTTTAACAATCGTTATAGTGAGACCTTTACGATTCCGGAAGTCCGCATTCCAAAGGTCGGTGCACGGATTATGTCTTTACAAGAGCCGACGAAAAAAATGAGTAAGTCTGACGAAAATGTTCGCGGCTATATTTCCATGTTAGATAGCCCGAAACAAATTGAAAAGAAAATTAAAAGTGCGGTCACCGACTCTGAAGGAATTGTTAAGTTCGACCGTGACAATAAACCTGGCGTTTCGAACTTAATGGCGATTTACTCAAGTTGTACAGGCAAATCATATGATGCCATTGAAGCAGAGTTTGATGGGAAAGGCTATGGTGACTTCAAGGCAGCTGTTGCTGAAGCTGTTGTTCAATTATTACAACCTGTTCAAGAGCGTTATGAAGCACTCATCCAATCGACAGAGTTAGATGACATTTTAACAAAAGGAGCAGAACAAGCTTCTTACCATGCTAATAAAACCTTACGTAAAGTGAAACGTAAAATGGGCTTAGAACGCCGCATTAAAAAATAAAGGAAAAGATGTTACGAGAGATTTTCTCTTTGTAACATCTTTTTTTTCACTTGATGCCAGTCTTTGCGAAAGCTGTTTGACAACTTTTTTTCATAATGCGGATAAAGGGAGGTCATGGCGAATAATAAGCCTTCATATTCCTGACGCCAATCTTTCGCAACAGTTTGCCTTAAATAATGCTTCAATTGCTCCATCGTTAACCGGTCAGCACAATGAGCAAACTGATCATAGTGTAACTCTTTTAACCAATAGATCAATTCATAACGGTCATTCTTCCGTGTAATGTAGCCGACCATTTGCAATAACATTTGTCGCATCGTTTTCTCCCGGCGTGTTAAGCCAAGTAAAAATGCATTCGGCTTTCTTTTTTTCCGGTAAGTAAAGAGGGGGGGAAAGATCGGTTCAATCTTCGCCCGATCACCATATGTTAAAACGAAGCGTTCTTGTTTAAAGGACAGTTTACTTTTTTTCATCTCTTGATATGTATCATTCCAATGAAAGGCAAAGACATCTTTTTTATTGGATAAAATACAAGCATATTTATAAATAAATTCATGGTCATACTTCATTAGGACGGTTTCATTTCGGATTAGTTTCAATAATTTCTTGGGGACATCGTCTGTCCGCTCATACATATATTGAAAGACATCGTCTCGAACGAAGATGACCGGCATTTGAGCGACAGTCTCAATATCATCCTCTGCCTCCCACTCATAATATTCAAGGACCCCTTCCCTTTTGTTTACGATTTTCCAATTCACTTGGACATCATACATATACATCTTTAGAACTTCCTTCCAAAACATATTTATTTCCATTATGACCATAAAAATCGCAACTTATTCGCGAAGATACAATTGGGGAAAACGCCAGATGGCAATGACAAGTAAAATAATGCCAATGATTAAAAAATAAGCTTCTACTCGTTTGATCACGAACAGCCAATATTCTAGCCAAGACACCCCTGCAGGAAGAAAATTTAAATATAAAATAAGTGTACCTGCACCAATGACAGTAAAGCCAAAGCCACAAAGTAATAAAAAAACATATCCGATCGTGAGCACCTACCTTTAACTAGTCACATGTATATGTACGAGCCCTCGCTTTTATTTATAAAAAA
>DATGTP010000060.1:0-26533 GCA_035301825.1 Pseudogracilibacillus sp.
GAAAGAGTTTCTTTTTTATATATAAACGATGGAATAAAAAGATAAATAAACTTGCTAATATAATCCAAAGAGCCACCATTTCAAGCTTGACAGTAAAGAAGAATACAAGCGTAAATAGACAAAATTGAATCACACTTAAACGAATGGATAAGGTCATAAAAGCATGTTTTTTCTCCTTATTAGAAACAGGATAAAGATCTAACCACATAAAGGTTCGATAATGCTTAAACAAAGGAACCATTTGAAAAATCGTAATGTATAAGAAGATGATTCCTAACAATAATTGAATGAACTCATAATCAATCAAGCCAATGACAAGACAACCTAAAATCGATAACCTCATAAACATGTTCAAATATTCTTTACTCCGTGCAAATGTGAGCCAAAATAAGTAGGTATAGGTTTTATCATGTTTAAAAGGAATATATTTTTCTAACCAATAAGTTAGCCATGAGCGCTTTTTAAGTTTTTCAGAGCTGACGGGGACTTCCGCAAACATACTTGCAAATTGATAAAATTGAGCTAATCGTTCGGCATCATTGTCAATGAGCCGTTCCCAATATTTTCCTGGCTGGTTTTGATAGTCATAATACATTAGGGCACATAGTCCAATTAATAAAATCATGCCGATACTAGCAAAGACATAGGATTGATTTAAATAAAAGTAAAAAATAAGCGCTAGAAACACCATCCGTATGATCATTTCCAATTTATGTTGATCATAAGCATTATTTATTTTCCAAAAATGAACAAACATAAATAATGCTTTTAAAACAAAGATCAAACTATAAAACAAGACATAATGCCAAGTAACCATATGTGGAAATGCTTTATTCATTAGTGGTGTAATCGCCGCTAAAACAAAGATAACGATGTATAATTGAAAAATATAATTATAAATAAGACTCTTCGTAAAGTAACTTTTCATCTCTTGTTCTTTTACAATTAAAAACACTTTATCAGGTTCTTGCAAAAATGTTTGAATAGGATTGTATGAGATCGTTAAGGTCACAATCACACTAATGATGATCGCACTCGGAAAACGCTCTGGCAAGTCTTCCAACCATCTTTGATAAAAAACAGCCATTGTCACAATAATAAATAAAAGTGCAATCATAAAGTGACCATTAAAAATATATCGCAAATAACGATTTAATAAAGCTAAATGGTTTTTCAACCTCTCTTTAAATAAATCTTTGGCACTAAACATCGCTTTCTTCCTTTGTGAGTTGAATATAAATGTCATCTAATGTAGCATTTGGCATTTGAAAATATTCACGTAAATGTTCTAAGCTTCCTTCTGCTCGAATCTCACCTTCATGTATAATAATGAATTTATCACAATACTTTTCAGCTGTTGCTAAAATATGAGTAGACATTAAAATACCAGCACCTGCTTTTTTCATATCTGTCATCATGTCCAATAAGGATTGAATGCCAAGTGGATCTAAGCCAACAAATGGTTCATCAATAATATATAAATCAGGTTCCACTAAAAATGCACACATAATCATCACCTTTTGCCGCATTCCTTTGGAAAAATGAACGGGAAACCAATCAATATGACGTTCCATTCGAAAGGCTTTTAATAAGTGAGGTAGTCTCTGCTTAAATAATTCCTCATCAATGTCATAAGCCATCGCTGTTAACCGTAAGTGCTCACGCAATGTTAATGTTTCATATAAGATCGGTTGTTCCGGAATATAAGCTAGCTTTTTCCGATAGGCCATTTGATCATTTTCTAAAGATTCTTCCCCAATAGTAATAAGTCCTTTTTTTGGATACATTAAACCGATAATATGTTTAATTGTCGTACTTTTTCCTGCACCGTTTAAACCAATTAAACCAACAATTTCAGATGGATTAACTCGTAATGAAATATCATGTAAAACATTTTTATTTGAATAACCACCTGTTAGATGGTCTATCTTTAATAATTCACTCATTTTATCACCTACTTATTCACCTTTCTAATTGTATTATATATGTTTGCATAGTTAATGTAAAAACAGGACATACTAGATAAGGAAAAGAAATGATACGTATTTTCTCTACACATATACTATTACATTTAATAAAGGAAAACCCTTTAAAATGCCCCCCCATTTAGTATATTGATACGTAGCCATTTCTTTAAAGCAGATAAACGAGAATGACCTCGTTTATCTGTATTTTCATCTTATGTAATCGTATACTTGTTTAATCCTTTATGTTAAAATATAGATGTATTGGATATTTTTCTTAGGAGTGATTCTAAATGAAGCACGATGACTGCTTATTTTGTAAAATCATTGAAGGAGAAATACCTTCTGCCAAAGTTTATGAAGACGAACATGTATATGCGTTTATGGATATTAGCCAAGTAACTACAGGACATACATTAGTTATTCCGAAAGTCCATACAAAAGATTTATATGAAACACCGAGCGACGTTGCAAGCTCACTTTTTGCTGTCGTTCCAAAATTATCAAGAGCAATTAAAGCTGCCTATAAACCAGTTGGCTTAAACGTTTTAAACAATAACGAAATTGCTGCTGGTCAATCAGTATTCCATTTACACTTACACTTAATCCCACGTTATGGTGATGACAAAGGGTTTGATGTCACTTGGATTCCACGAAATGAAGAATTTGATGCAGCTGATTTACAAAACATTGCAAATAAAATTACACAAAAGCTAGACGAATAAGAAAGGGGTTCATATTATGTCAAAAGCTAAATACATTGTAACAGGATTTGTTGTTGGTGGTGTCGTAAGTGCTGCAATCACACTGTTAACAACACCAACTTCTGGCGAACAGTTACGTACTCGTGTACGTGAACAAGGAACAGACTGGATGAACACAGTCGAAGATATTTTAAAGGATGCAGCTAAAATTAAAGAACAATTTGCAAAAACGTCTAAAGAAGGCATCGCTTTAATTAATGAGTTAACAGAAGATATGAAATCGTCTGTTGATGAATGGAAAAACTCTGTTGAACCACATCAATCAAATATTCATGAATATTTAGAGCAAATCGAATCAACATTAAAAGATTTAGAACAAAAAATAACAGACTCAAATACAGCAGAAGAAAACTAACAACAAAGGACGGGAGAAGTTATTACTTTTTCTCGTCCTTTTTTAAATGCTTAATTAGTTGTGACTCATTATTGTATTATGGTATTCTTTTACATAGGCTATTAAAAAATAAAATAAATTTAACGTAAAATAGGAGCGTGTTTGTTTTGAGAAAGTTTTACTTACCGATCGTCTTATTATTCACGATTGTTCTACTAGCAGCGTGCGGAGGAGATAGTGAAAAAGTAATTACATCTAATGCAGGTGATATTACAAAGGACGAATTATTTGATGAATTAGTAAAAACGAATGAAGCTGAAGTTGTTATTCGTACAGTCGTATTAAAAAAGGTCTTAGAAGATAATTATGATGTTTCTGATGAAGATGTAAATAAGCGTTTAGATAGTTTAAAAGAAAGTGCTGGCGATAACTTTGATATGCTACTCCAAGCACAAAACTTAGATGAAGAAGGACT
The DNA here is from genome assembly GCA_035301825.1 of Pseudogracilibacillus sp. Lineage (GTDB taxonomy): Bacteria > Bacillota > Bacilli > Bacillales > Amphibacillaceae > Pseudogracilibacillus. The sequence goes on from DATGTP010000060.1 coordinate 3,538, forward strand.
TAAAGAAGAATTACGCTTTGCTTTATTACAAGAACAAGCTTTTGCAGATGGTTTAGATATTACAGATGAAGATATTGAAGCTTATTATGATATGATGTTAGAAGAAGTTGAAGCATCTCATATTTTAGTTGAAACAGAAGAAGAAGCATTAGAAATCATTGATGAATTAGATGATGGAGCAGATTTTGCAGAGCTAGCAAAAGAATATTCTATTGACCCAGGTACAGCAGAAGACGGTGGGGATGTTGGTTTCTTCTCACTTGGACAATTAGTTGGTGAATTTACTGAAGCTGCCTATTCAATGGAAATTGATGAAGTGAGTGAACCAGTCGAATCTGACTATGGTTACCACATCATTAAAGTAACTGACCGTCGTGATGTTGATGATGTTGGTTCATTAGAAGATAATTATGATTTCATCTTACAAACATTAATTGAAACACGTATGACACAAGATGAAGCAAATGATAAATTAAATAAATTAATTGAAGATGCTGATATCGAAGTGAAGATTGATCAATTTGAAAATCTCTTTGATCCAGAAGAAGAAGATATCGATTTAGATGACATTGATGATATTACAGATGATATCGATGAAAATGATAGTGAAGGTAACAATGCTAACAACAATAATGACTAAACAAAAACAGCTAACTTTATGTTAGCTGTTTTTTCAATCTTCAAATGTCGGTTTATAAAACGAGCGATTATCCATAGCAAATAATCTTTCAGTAAACTCTCCCGGTTTTGTTTGAGCTAAAGCTTTATTCATCATATTCATTTTAGCATCAATCATATCAATTAAATGTAAGATTTCTGCTTCACGGATTAAAGGCATTTTAGCACTGCCCCATTCAGGTTTCCCGTGATGACTTAAAACCATATGCTTTAATATTAAAGTTTCTTCACTATCGATATCTAATTCTTTAGCCACTTCATCAATTTCTGAAACCATCATCGATATATGACCGAGTAAAGTCCCCTCAACAGTGTAAGTTGTCGAAACAGCCCCTGATAATTCATGCACTTTTCCAATATCATGCAAAATAATGCCGGCATAAATTAAATCTCGATTTAATTCTGGATAAATATCACATAAACTACGACCAATTTCTAACATACTGACAATATGATAAGCTAATCCAGATACAAATGCATGATGGAATCGTGATGCTGCTGGATAAATATATAAGTCCTCATCATATTTCTCGACTATTTTTCGAACAATTCGTTGGATATTTGGATTTTTCATCTCAAATATTGCTTCTGTTAACTTCTGACGTAATTCATCTTGATTAATCGGTGCCTTTTGTAAAAAGTCTGATACGCGGACACCATCTGTCACTTGAGCTAAACGCAATTGCTTTAACCTTAATTGTAACTTACCACGAAAATCGATAATATCGCCACCGACTTTCACTACTTTTTCAGCTATTAATGCTTCTTCATTTTCTTTTGATACATCCCATACTTTTGTTTCAATTTCACCAGATGCATCTACCAAAAATAAAGTTAAAAATGGCTTCCCGTTACTCGCAGTACCTTTTTGCGCTTCTTTAATAAGTAAAAAGCCATCAAATGTATCCCCAACACCATAATGTGCAATACCTTCTTTTTCTACCGACAAGACAATTGCCCCCCTTTTCTTTCATTAACCGTCTATATTTTATCATGATAAATGATGTTTGACGACTCTTTCTTCAAGGTCATCTACTTGAAATTGTTCATAAACATTACGATGACAGGTCATGAAAATAATTTGTTTATCTTTTGCAACGTCGCAAATTAAATCGACTGCCTTTTGCAAACGATGCTCATCAAAATGAACAAATATATCATCTAGTAAATAAGGTAAATTCAATCGCTTGCTCATCACTTCTCCAATAGCTAACCGAAGTGCAATATACAATTGATCAACTGTACCTTTTGATAGTTGAAGAACCGTATAATCAAGCCCTCTATAATCTTCCACTAGAATCCTATCCTTCTGTTCATTGAAACGAATGGCTTTATAAGCCTCTTGAGTCAATCGTTTAAAATAGTCACTAGCTTTTAATAAAATAGCTTTCAAATACTTTTCCTGATATGTTTCCTTAGCAGCTTGTATCGCTTCATAGCTCATTTTATGAAGGACCCACTGACGAGCTAGTTCCTTTATTTTTTCCTTTTCTATTTCGTATTGATATGTCAGGATGGATAGTTGTTCAGATTTCTCTAGTCTTTGTAAAGCTTCCCTTATCTCAGCCAATTCTTTATATTGCTCATTTAAATGTTCTCTTACTCCTTCTAACTCTGCTTGATAATGATTTATCTTATCCTTAACAGTTTGTAAGGTCCACTCTTTATTTAACACTTGATTTCTTGCTTCTGCCGTAAATAAAGTTTTTAATTTCTTTTCAAATAAATCGACTGATTCACGTCTTTTTTCATTTTCCTTGTAGTGATCAAACGCTTTATAATAATCATCTTCATTTTCAACTGAGGCTTCTTCAAATAAGGCTTCTTCATTTTCCACTAATATTTGCAGCTGGCTTAATATAACTTCTAATTGCTTTTGTAAATCTTCCTTATGCTCAAGGTCATCTTTATACTTATTTTTATACTCTTCTTGCTCAGCTACCATATCTTCTAATCGATCAAATGAAAGTTCTTGACGATTAATCGCTTGCCCTAAATTAGTTAATTCATTATTCATCTCAGTCTTTTTAATCAATAATCCTTTTAATTCCTTCGTCAACTCCGTTTTCTTTCTCACATGACCTTGTAAAGTTTGCAAACGATCAAAAAGCGTATCCCAGTAGATAATATCAATGTCTCTTAATAGTGGAAAACGTTCGATTTCCTGAGCGATTTGCTCTTTAAGTTGATCATGATTTTTCTCAACATTATTTTTTTCATGTTGAATAATTGTTTCTTCATGCTTCAAGTGGGTTAACCGATTCTTTAATTGCTCAATTTGCTTTCTTAAGTCATTTTCTTTAACATAACTTTCTTTCAAACTTCTAAATTCATCACGATTAACATGGTCACCGGAAAATAAGTCATTGATCTGTTTTGTTGTAGACTGAGTCATACCGTATGAGACAAGACCAAATAAAGCAGCCATCATTCCAATGATTAATAAGCTTGTTTTTTGCGTTATAAAATAAGAAATGGTAAGTATAACACCAATGCTTAATCCACTATATAAAATTGTTTTGGCTAATTTTTGTCTTTCTTTTGCTAAAAAGGTCATTTGCTCTTTAGCTTCTTGCGAAGTTGTCTCGTTTACTTTATGCTTTAAAGTCTCATAATCTTCTTTATCCATTCGCTCTCTTTTTAATGATCTGATTGCTTCATCTATTGTTGCCACTTCACTATCATAAGCAAATTCGCGCTTTTTTATCGCTTCATCATTTGCAAGCCATTGATCGTAATCTTTTTGTAAACTTACCCAACGATTCTTAACAAAAGAAGTAAACGATTGTGAATCGATCATAGTTCTGTTTAATTGATCGCTTCTTTCTATATGTTCCATCGCCTCTTCAAGTTGCTCAACTTGAGCCCTTATACGATTGATATTTTCAATTAAGTCTCTATATTCTTCTTTTCTTTTTCTCAATTCTATTATTCTTTCAACAAGATCATCATCGTAAATCATCTCTTGAAGGTCTATTAGTTTTTTATCGACATAAGCTAATTCGGTTCTTAAGCGATGAATTTGGTGATCATGTTCTAGCTTTTTAGCTTTTATATTTTCATATCTTTCCATCCCTTGATGTGGAAAGGACAATTCACCTAAAAAGTCTAATCTCTGCTTTTCTTCTTTATATGTTTCAATTTCAAAAAGATGACTTTGCAAGTTTTGAAGAAATTTTAATTGTTCATAAAGAAATACTTCCTTCTCTCTTAGATCATCTATCGATACTAACAAAGATTGTTCATCAACTTTATAATGATGGTAGGATTGCTCGCCTTCCTTAGCTTGCTTCAATTCCTTTTCAAGTTCTACCATCTGATTTAGTTGTTCATTTAGCTCTGGCCTTCTTCCTTGTGGTTTGAATAACTCATCCATTTTTTTATGTAATTCTTTTTCTACATCGTATAAGTGATTAGAGCCAGACATACTCACATTCATTAATACATCATTTAATTGCGTACGATTCAAATCTCTAATTACATCCAATTGTTCAGCAGTAACCGCATAAATCGACTCATAAACACTGTCTGTCATTTGTTTTAAAAAGTCTTGATACCAAGCCAAATCTTTTAACTGCCCTAACTCATCTTTCACAATAAAACGCGTTTCAGTCCGTTGTAAAGTCACTTCACCTATTTCTTCATCTTCAATCACTAATTCGCCACCAAAATGACTACTCGTTTTCGGTTCAAATTGCTTTCTTTTCCTTGGAGGTAAATCAAATAAGATATATAAAACAAATTGTTGTAAGGTTGATTTCCCTGCCTCATTTTCTCCATATATAACAGTTAAATTCTCGTTTTTCCTAACAAAATCTAACCTGTAATCAACCCATTTACCAAATCCATAAATGTGTATTCCTTTAAACTTCACTCTGTCACCTCATTTTGGTGCAACATTTGCATCATTAATTGATAAGCCTCTTCTTCAACACCATCTAATGTTTCATCTACTATATACTTTCTTAAAGAAGGGTGACCAAAAACAAGCTGCTTTATTTCTTGAGCAAACACTTCGTCGTGAAATAATACTTGTTCAATTTCATGTATAAAAGATGCTTCAAATTGTGGCTTTATTTTTGGGTATTGTATCTTATGTTTATAAATATAAGCAAAATTCTCACTATCTTGCTCTGCATTCCATAGTTCAATCCATTCCTTCAAGCGATTTAAATACGATAAACTATTTTGTTCTTCCTTTATTTGAAGTGTTAATTCAACAAAGGTGTTTTTCTTTTGCTTACTCAATATACTTGTCATATATTGAATACTCTCACGAAAAGATTGCTTATCTGCTAAAGAAAGGATGACATTTTCAAAAATAATTGAAGCACTTGGGAGGAACTCATATGATACATCCGATCGGTCCATTTCTACATAATAATATCCCCGTTCTCCTGCCTCATTACGATGCCGCCCTTGAATATTGCCTGGATAAACAATAGGAGGAACTGTTGCAACAACTTTGCTTTTATGAATATGGCCTAATGCCCAATAATCCATTTGCTTATTAAGCAAGTCATTTATTTGAAAGGGAGCATATGGATCATGCCCTTCTTCTCCTTGCAACATGCCATGTAGCATAGCAATATGAAATGGTGCTTCATTTTTCTCAACTATATATTCATTTACTTTATTATCAAACACTTGTCTATTCTCATAACTGAATCCGTAAATGTTAGCCAAAACACGGCCACTTCGTTTAAAGTGAAGGGCTTGAACCCTTTCATTAGAAAAAACATGAACATTGTCTGGATAGGTCATCTTAAATTGATTTCCTTTTAAAAAATCATGATTTCCATAACTGACATAAACTTGAATTTTAAATGCCTGCAACCTTTCAAAACATTTACGTAAAAAAAGCTGTGCTTTTAAGCTTTGATTTTCTTGCTCAAATAAGTCACCAACTATGAGTACAAAATCCACTTGACGGTCTATAGCAGCCTGAACAATATTTTCGAAAGCTTTATAAGTACTCTCCTGTAATTTATGAAACAATGCTTCTGGTAAATAAGATAAACCTTTAAAAGGACTATCTAAATGTAAATCTGCCGTATGAATAAATGTGATTTTTTCATCCATCATGATCCCTACCATCGTTTTTATTAAGTATTATCATACCATTAGCGAACATTTAAGAGCAAATGTTCGCCTTATATTTTAATTCCCTACTTGACAGGTGCGAATAATTGGTTTATTATATTTTTACTTACATTTATTTCAAGGAGGAATTATATTCAAATGGAACATTTTTTAATCGGTCTTAATATTTTCATTTTAATCGGATTTATAGGCATCTTAGTCTTTATGCATAAAAAGAGAGTTAGTTTTTCTAAACGTGTATTTACAGGTTTAGGTTTCGGAATTGTCTATGGTTTACTATTGAACCTCATTTACGGAGCTGACCATGAGGTCATAGCAGCTTCTACTCCATGGTTCAGGCTAGTTGGAACAGGTTATATTAAATTTTTACAAATGATTGTTATGCCACTTGTTTTCATTTCTATTTTAACTGCTTTTACAAAAATAACCTTCGGACATAATTTAGGGAAAATTGCTGGAAGTATTTTAACAACCTTAATTGCGACAACAGCTATTGCTGCAGTGATTGCTATTGGTGTCACATTAGCCTTTCAATTGGATGCTTCAAGCATTGTGCAAGGAGAGTCAGAAATTGCTCGTGGAGAAGCTTTAGAAGAAACATATGCCAACATTGAGGATAAGGCTTTACCAGATCAAATTTTAGATTTATTACCTGCTAATCCATTTTTAGACTTTACAGGGGCTCGCTCTACATCAACAATAGCAGTTGTTATTTTTGCAGCCTTTATCGGATTTGCATATTTATCAGTTGCCCGACGTAACGAAGCAGCAGCTGATCGTATACAAAAAGGTGTTGAAGCCATATACGAACTTATTATGGGAGTTGTAAGAATTGTTTTACGTTTAACACCTTATGGTATTTTAGCAATCATTACAACAACGGTAGCAACATCTGACTTCGCTGCTATTTACAGTTTAGGGAAGTTTGTCTTAGCTTCTTATGTTGCTTTAGCGCTTGTGTTTATCGTTCATTTAATTATTCTATCAGTTGTTGGTGTCAATCCTGTTACTTATGTTAAAAAAGGATTTGAAGCATTATTATTTGCTTTCTCATCTCGATCAAGTGCAGCTGCACTCCCTTTAAACATTCATACTCAAACAAAGAAACTTGGTGTACCTGATGGAATTGCTAACTTCGCTGGATCCTTTGGTCTTTCAATCGGACAAAATGGATGTGCAGGTGTTTATCCCGCAATGTTAGCCGTCATGATTGCTCCAACTGTTGGTCAAGAAATCAACGCAACATTTATCGCTACTTTAATCGCTATTGTTGCGATTAGTTCATTCGGGGTTGCTGGTGTCGGTGGTGGTGCTACATTTGCTGCGATCTTAGTTTTATCGGCCCTTAATTTACCAGTTGCTTTAGCTGGTGTGTTAATTGCTGTTGAACCCTTAATAGATATGGGACGAACTGCTGTTAACGTGAGTGGCTCAATGACTGCTGGGGTTACAACAGCTAAAATTACGAATGAATTGGATCAATCCGTTTTACAGAGTGATGAACCAGTTGAACATGCAAATGTTGTATAACTTATATAAAGAGGCTCTTCCATTCAATCAATTGAATGGAGGAGCCTCTCTTTTTTTGATGCTTTATTTTTCCTTTTTAGATAATTGTAATGCTTGCTTAAAGTCTTTCAGTGACCGCGATGGTCCATACAATAAAACACCACCACGATACACACGAGCTGCAAGCCATCCTAAAATGATGATCGTAAGGATTAATATACTTATCGACAGAGCGACCTCCCATATAGGCACATTAATCATACCAACCCTTAAGAACATAATCATCGGTGCAAAGAATGGAATGAATGATGTAATCGTAATAAACTTCGCTTCTGGCATTGATAAGCCAACCATAGCAATCATAAAGGCTATAATAATAAGCATAATAAGCGGGAAAATAAGTTGTTGTACATCTTCTACCCGACTTACTAATGAACCTAGCATGGCTGCAATTGTTGCATATAATAAATAACCTAAAATAAAAAATACTAAGGCATAGATATAAAGCGAGAAAGATAAATCCCCAAAACCAAACTCTGTCATCACTTCATCTGGTATAACTTCAAACTTATTTCGTAATAACGTAAAGCCAAAGACAACGATAATAATCATTTGCGATAAACCTAATAAAGCAATTCCGATAATTTTCGCAAACATATGAGTTGTTGGCGGGGCACTTGATATAAGTATTTCCATGACTCGAGAAGACTTTTCTACTGCAACATCACTCGCAATCATTTGACCATAAATGATAATAGCCATATAGAGGACAAATAACATGACATAAACAATCCCACGTGCCTGATTCATTTCCTCTTCAGACTTGGCCCCTTCTGAAAGGGCAATTTTTTCAAATTGAAGGGGTTCATTAATTAATGCTAACTGTTCCTCATTAACACCCGCCTCTTCCGTTGCTGCCATCGTTTTAAACTGTTGCAACACTTGTTCAATTGTCATTTCAACCGTTGAAATACCACCCTTTTCGGTGTAGAAATAAACATTCGGAAAGCGATCATCCTCCTTTACAAAGTGAAGGAAGCCATCATACTCTCCTTCTTCAACTAAACGCTTCCCCTCATCAAGCGGTTTCTCAAACAATTCAAATGAGACATGATCAATATCTTTCAAACTCGCTTCAACCATTTCATAAGTCGAATCTGTATCATCTAAGACAATCATTTCTTTTTCATCACCAGTAAATGCTTCAATAATTTTATCAATGTTTGTTAATGAAAAAATGACAAGTAAAGTAATGGCTGTTGAAATGATGAAAGCTTTTGATTTAAAACGCGTCCAAAATGTATGCCACATAACGAGAAAAAACTTATTCATAGCTTGCACCTACCTTCTCAATAAAGATATCATTTAAAGATGGTTCCTCAATAGCAAACTTGCGAACAAATACTTGATCATTCACTTCTTGTAAAATAGTTTTTGCTTCTTTTTCTTCTTCTATTTGAAATTCACAATGATCAACATACATTTTAAAGTTGATCACACCATTTAAGCCTTCAACAAAATGTAAGTCCTCCTCAGAATGGATCACAACATTTTTCTTACCATAAGATCGTTTAATATCTGATAAATTCCCTTTGACAACAGCGTCACCCTTCACTAATATACATAATTCACGACACAATTGTTCGACTTGTGCCATCTGATGTGATGAAAATACGATCGTCGTTCCATGTTTACGTAAGTCAACAACTGCATCTTGTAACATTTCAACGTTCACCGGATCAAGTCCTGAAAAAGGCTCATCTAATATAAGTAATTCTGGCTTATGCAAAACAGCTGACATAAACTGAATCTTTTGCTGGTTTCCTTTTGATAATTCTTCAACTTTTTTATGACGATATTCTGGCACTTTAAAACGATCAAGCCAATAATCCACTCCGGCAATTGCTTCCTGTTTTGTCATCCCTCGAAGTTTTGCTAAATATACTAATTGTTCCTGTACTTTTAACTTTGGATATAAGCCTCTTTCTTCAGGTAAATAACCAATTTTCGAGCTCATTTTGTCATTGATGGGTTTCCCTTTCCACGTAATCTGACCGTCTGTAGCTTCCATTAATCCTAAAATCATTCGAAAGGATGTTGTTTTTCCTGCCCCATTTCCTCCTAGAAAACCAAATAAACTGTTTTCGGGAATATTTAATGATAAATTATTTACAGCTATATGCTTTCCAAAGCGTTTCGTCACATTTTCGATTTTTAACATGGTTAAGCTCCTTTAATATTTTTTATTTAAAAAGTAGACACTGATGCCATATGACAAGCAGTGAATAACATAGATTATTGTAATGGTGAAAAATGCTAAAGCCGGTGCTTCATATAATAAGACAAAAACCCAACTTAATAAGATGACAAAGTAAGTTGTTATCCAACTGATTGATTTAGCCCCATCATGAATTTTTTTATATCGTTCATCATACTTCCTTTCTTTTTTTCCCTTACGTATTGCAAAGAATCCGATGATTCCCATGACAAGCATTCCTAAAGGTAGTCCCATTAAAAATGCCGTTAAATCAAATCCTTCATACATCATTTATCCGTCCCTTCATATATAAAAACCTCTTCTACCTGCTTATTAAACTGTCTTGCTATTTTAAAAGCGAGTTCGAGTGAAGGATTGTATCGTCCTTTTTCAATCGCAACAACTGATTGCCTTGATACCCCAATAGCTTTTGCTAAATCCTCTTGGGTCATGTTCGCATCTCTGCGTAATAATCGTATATTATTCTCCATCACATAACCTCCAAATGTAAAGCCAACTTTACATTTCATCTTACATGATTCAAGAAAACTTTGTCAAGTTTACTTTACATATTGCCATATTGATTTTTTTATTAGAATAAGGTAAACTATAAGTGATTAATCATTTCCTTTTTAATTTTTTAATATGAGATCTTTTCTTAATCGATCGGAAGATAAAGAAAAGAGAAAAATCTACATTGCCGGAACAATGTAGATTTTTTCTAAACTAAAATGAATGGGCATTCATTCTGTAAATGATACATACAATAAGGAGGCTATCCAAATGGCTTATGTTTTAACAGTTTTCGATCAAAAAGGTGATAAATTGTTAGATGAGATTATTGAAGCATCAACTGATGAAGAGAGTAAAGAACAAGCAACCATTTTATTAAAAGAACATCAATACGAGGAAGAAACCCATCGATTAGTCAGTCCAGATGCTAGACTATTATTGTTTCACAGATAAAAAACCTCCTGCTATAAGCTTATAGCAGGAGGTTATATTTTATAATGTATGTGTCATTTCACTTGGTACAACATATTCATCAAATTGTTCCTCAGTTAATAAACCTAATTCAACTGCCGTTTCTTTCAAGGTTGAATTATTTTCATAAGCTGTTTTTGCAATCTTAGCCGCATTTTCATATCCAATATGAGGATTTAATGCTGTCACTAACATTAATGAATCATTTAAAAACTTCTCAATTACTTCATGATTTGGCTCGATACCACGCGCACAGCGTTCTTCAAATGATAACATACTATCTGCCAATAAAGTTCCTGATTGTAAGAAGTTATAAGCAATAACAGGCTTATAAACGTTTAATTCAAAATTCCCTTGACTTGCTGCAAAACCAATTGTTGCGTCATTCCCCATCACTTGTGCTACAACCATTGTGATTGCTTCACTTTGCGTTGGATTTACTTTACCAGGCATAATTGAACTTCCAGGTTCATTTGCCGGGATAATAATTTCACCAATACCTGAACGAGGCCCACTTGCTAACCAACGAACATCATTTGCAATCTTCATTAAATCAGCTGCTAACGCTTTTAATGCACCATGTGCATAGACTGCCTCATCGTAACTCGTTAATGAGTGGAATTTATTTGGTTCTGTACGGAAATCATATCCTGTTTCTTCAGCAATGACTTCAGCAACACGTTTAGCATATTTAGGATGAGCATTTAAGCCAGTTCCTACTGCTGTTCCACCTAATGCAAGGTCTTTCAAATGGTCTGAAGATTCCTTAACCATTTTTTCCGTTTTCTCCAACATACGATGCCAACCACTTACCTCTTGACCTAATGTGATAGGTGTTGCATCTTGTAAATGGGTACGACCAATTTTCACAATGTCTTTAAATGCTTCTGCTTTATGACCTAAAGTATCTTTTAATACTTTTAATGCTGGTAAAACTTCTTCTTCTAACTTTAATACAGCCGCAATGTGTAATGCTGTTGGATATGTGTCGTTCGAACTTTGTGACTTATTTACATCATCATTCGGATGGAGTACAACATCACTATTTTGTTCCTTCAACCATTTGTTTCCAACATAAGCAATCACTTCATTTGTATTCATATTAGATTGAGTTCCGCTTCCAGTTTGCCATACGACTAATGGAAAGTGCTCATCTAATTCACCTTTTAAAATTTGATCAGCAGCATAAGCAATCGCTTCTGCTTTTTTCTCTTCTAAAAGCCCTAATTCACTGTTTGTAATTGCAGAACTTTTCTTAACAATTGCAAATGCACGGATAATTTCTCTTGGCATTTTTTCTTCACCAATTGGGAAATTCTCTTTACTTCGTTGTGTCTGTGCTGCCCAATACTTATCCGCCGGTACTTTAATTTCTCCTAATGTGTCATGCTCAATACGATAATCCATTCCTATTCCTCCCTAAGGACGTATAATAAAAATGCTCACCTATATATTATAACAGAATGTGACAAAAGTTTGTACTTTTGAGCATAACATAGTTTTTTAATTAAGCTATACTACATACACTATTTTTATACTATTTAAACAATTAAACAAATGATGAAAAAAAGCCCATCTTTTGCAAGATGGACTTCATTCTTTCACATATTGTTTGTAAAGACGACTATAATGTTCAAACGCCTTCTCATTCCCCTGATCTAATGCTAAATCAATCTGCTCTTTAATATATGTTATATTCGCCTCAAAGCAAATTTCATCTAAGATAAATCGTGCTGTCATTTGCATTTCAAATGGGATGTACCCTTTTTTTACCGACACCTTCTTATTTGATACATGAACATGTTCATTTGTATGATGTTTATCCATGGAAACTACCCCCTCTTTTGTTCCCTTTTAATCATTATGCTAAATTTTCTGAATAATTGCAAGAGTTAAACATTTAAACTTTGTTTATTTTGAGATATTTGAAAATTACAATGACACTTAACAAGGAGACAGTGATAAACATAGCAATCATATATAGTTTATCAAAGCCAAGGAGAGCTGTCGCAATTGGTGGGCCGATTGCTACTCCCAAAAAGCGCATAGCACTATAAAAGGATGTGACAATACCACGTATCTTCTCCTCAATTGTTTTCGTAATAAATGCATCTAAACAAGGTAAAATAACCCCTATGCCAATACTACAGATTGTATAAATAAATAAGAGAACTTTGTAATTGTCCACCATCGACACAAGTCCATTGGATACAATGACTAAAACAAATCCATAAATCGACCATCTTCTCATCTTGGCACGATCAAACTTAATTAATCGACCTGTTATATATGCCGTTGTCGATAGGGCTAATAATGGAATAGCTAAAAATAGACCTTTCACAACACCTGTAAAATCATGCTTATTTTCAAGAACATCTGACAAAAAGATTAAATAACCAAATAATACGAACATCAATACGGCACCTGTATAAAAGATTGTAAAGAGCCATTGTTTATGCTCTTGAAATACTTTTTTCACTCGATTCATATTGTCTTTAATCGGTTCACTGACTTCTTGCTTTTCTGCATCAATAGAAAAAAATATTAATAAACAGGATATAATTGATAAAACGGGAATCGCATAAAAAGGCAAGTACCATACAAGCATCGTCAAGCTAGATCCAACAATTGGACTTAAGACCTTCCCAGCTGTGTTAGCCGTTTCAATTTTCCCTAATGTAGCCGAAGCTTCTTCTTTATTAAATAAATCTCCTACTAGAGGGATAACGATTGGCATGGCACCAGACGCACCAATACCTTGTAAAATACGTCCCATTAATATAATACGATAACTTTCCTCTAAAAAAGAAGCTGCTAACCCGGCAATTAAACCACCTATTGCTGTTACAATAAGCGCTGGAATAATGACTCGCTTCCTTCCAAACTTATCAGATAAAAATCCCGCGATTGGAATACAAAAGATTGCTACGACTGAGTAAGCCGTTATTAAATAACTTGATTGAACCGAACTAATCGACAATTCCTTTTCCATTAAGGGCAATATGGGAATAAACATCGAGTTACCTAATGTCATCATAAGAGGAACCGAAGCAAGCGCAATTAAAATCCAATTTGTCTTTGCTTTATTCACTTTTCCTAGCCACCTTTATATTTTCATTCACAATAGAATCATATGTAATATGGCTTCATTTCGTGAATCTATACAAAAAAACTTCTACAAAACAGATTGTAGAAGTTTTATAAAGATAAAAGATAAACCGTTAAAATAGCACCTATTACAACGATAATAATATTTAAACGGAATAATGCTAAGAAAAGCGCAACAAGTCCGCCAATTAAGCCGACATGTGGTTCACCTTCTTTTACAGATAAAATGGCAGGAAATATAAGTGCACCAAGTGCAGCATATGGAATAGCTTCCAGCCATCTGTTAACCCAAACGGGAAATATTAATTTATCAACTATCATAGCTGGCATCACTCTTGGTAAAGCTGTCACCAGTGCCATTCCTAAAATGATAAGTAAGATCATTTACGGTCTCTCCTTTAAAAAGTGAACACCCGTCAAGCCACCGAGGACAGTGCCAACGACAATCGCCCAACCTTCACTCATAAACTGGCTCGCAATTAAGTTAATCAACATAGCAATGAGCGCAATATAACCAACCTTTATATTTTTCTTTACAGATGGAATTAACAAGCCGATAAACATAGCATAAAGAGCGATCCCCATACTTTGACTCAATCTTTCTGGCATAATTTCTCCAACAACACCACCAAGTAAAGAACCGATAATCCACGATAAATAAGCGCTTAAAAAAATCGTTGTATAAAAGTAAACACTATGGCGCTTCTTCATTTCATCTTTATGAATCGCTGACACTGCAAATGCTTCATCTGTTAGCAATAGTGACAAGCCAAAACGAGCAGGTAAGCCATAATAATGTCTCGCCTCATTCATAAAAGATAAACTCATGACAAAATGTCTGAAATTCAAAACAAAGGTCGCTACAATAATTTCAATTGAGTGAACACTTGCCGCAATCATATTAACACCCATAAACTGACTGGCACCAGCATAGACAAAGACACTCATTAATGTAAGCTCGAGTAATGATAACCCCGCTTGTTGGGCTAAGACGCCAAATGTGATAGCTACAGGTAAATAACCTAATATAATTGGTATACCACACTTTAAACCATGACGAACCATGGCCATTGCACTCATATGATGTTCACTTGTCTCGTATCCTTGCAATGACTTAGCCCCCTTGTAACAATTCATTATTATTTGTTTTTTAAATATTGTTCACTTACATTTTCATGATCCGTTAAAATAAGTGGACCATCTTTAGTAATCGCTAATGTATGTTCATATTGAGCTGAACGTCCGCCGTCAATCGTACGTGCCGTCCACCCATTATCATCCATTTTACTTTCCCAAGCTCCTTCATTAATCATAGGCTCTATTGTAATAACCATTCCTTCTTTCAAGCGTAAACCTCTATTCGGTAAGCCATAATGAGGAATGTGTGGTGATTCATGTAATGTTGGTCCAATACCATGACCTGTAAATTCACGAACAACTGAAAAACCTTCACCTTCAGCATAGCTTTGAATAGCATGACCAATATCACCAATTCGGTTACCAACTTGTGCTTGTTCAATTCCTAAATATAAAGATTTCTTCGTAACATCCATTAATCGTTTTCCTTTTTCATCCACTTGTCCCACTTCATAAGACCAAGCTGAATCTGCCAAATATCCATTTAAATTGACGACCATATCAATCGTAACAATATCGCCTTCCTTTAAAGCTTCCTCACGTGGAAAGCCGTGACAAATCTCATCATTAATTGAGGCACATGTTGCATAAGGATAATTTTGAAAACCTTTTTGTTCTGGTGTAGCTCCATGCTCCTTTAAAAATGATTCGACAAATGTATCTATTTCCATTGTCGTGACACCTGGTTTAATTAACTTTGCCAAAGCTTGATGCGTTTTAACGAGTAAGTCACCCGCTTCTTTCATTTGTTCAATTTCACGCTTACTTTTTCTCGTAATCATTTATTTTTTACCCCTTTATCAAAAAATCTCATTAACCTATAGTCTACCATAATTATGTATATTTTAAATAATGAAGGTCCTCTTATAAAAAGCGAATGGCTTTATTGGCCATTCGCTTCTTCTTCGTTTATTTGTCTTGGTAACTTTTTTACATCAACCGTTAATATTTGGTGCCCTTCCATCTCTATGACAGTAAATTCAAAGTCTTGGAAAATGATACTTTCCTTTTCCTTTATATCAAAATTCTTTGATAAGACCCAACCACCAATCGTATCAACTTCATCATCATCTAATTCAATTGATAATAAATCATTCACCTCAGATATAATGACCTTTCCATTGAAGGTATAATGATTTGGGCCATGTTTCGTAATTTCATTAATCTCATCTGTATCGAATTCATCACGGATTTCGCCGACTAATTCTTCAATAATATCTTCAACTGTTACTAAACCAGATGTCCCACCATACTCATCTAATAAAATAGCGATATGGATTCGTTCCTTTTGCATGCGCAATAATAAATCATGGATCGGAATAGAGTCAATCACTGTAATAATTGGCTTAACATATTTTTTTAATGGGACAGGTTGATTCGTCCTCTTATCCCACAACTCTTCCATAATTAAATCTTTCACGTTAACAAAGCCAACCATATGGTCTTTATCACCATCATATATGGGATAACGTGTATATTTCGCATCATGAACGATTTCCAGCCACTCTTTAACTGTA
Organism: Pseudogracilibacillus sp.; assembly: GCA_035301825.1. GTDB lineage: Bacteria > Bacillota > Bacilli > Bacillales > Amphibacillaceae > Pseudogracilibacillus. The sequence continues at coordinate 19,831 of DATGTP010000060.1, forward strand.
CTTGTAATATTTAAGGTGATCATTTCTGTCCTCGGCACCATAATCTCTTTAGCAATCCGATCATCAAACTTAAAAACGTTATTTACAAATGTTAATTCTGACTGGTTAATTTCACCACTTTTGAAACTATCCGTCATGATTAAACGTAGCTCATCTTCAGTATGTGATGCTTCATGTTCAGTCACAACTTGCATGCCTAACATTTTTACAATCGCACGTGCTGAACCATTTAATAACCAAATGAAAGGAAAAAGGACTCGATAAAATAAAATGAGTGGTCCTGCTACTTTCAAACTAATTGCTTCAGCTTTTTGAATGGCAATTGTTTTCGGTGCTAGTTCACCGACAACGACGTGTAAAAATGTAATCACAAAGAAGGTTAAAGCGACTGATAAAAAACTGCCGACAGATGATGGGATATGTAAGAGCTCAAATAGAGGATCAATTAATGTTTTTACTGCCGGTTCTCCTAGCCAACCAATTCCTAGAGCTGTTACCGTAATCCCTAATTGACAAGCTGATAAATATTCATCCATATGTGTAATCACTTTTTTAGCATTGAGGGCTTGCTTATCTCCTTGCATAACAAGTTGATCGATCCGAGTTCCCCTTACTTTTACAATCGCAAATTCAGCCGCAACAAAGAAGGCTGTCAAGGCAATAAGAACGATGATTAAAACAATACTTATAATATCCAAATGGTTGAGACAATACTACATAGCAGTTGTCTCGCCACCTCCCAACTTATTGTTAAGTAGATTATACTATAAGTCATAATCAGTGTATAATTTAAAAGAACTTTTTTATAAAAAAATCTCCAAACAACTTGTTTGGAGATCCCTTTTATTGATAGTCGCTCATTTGATAAAACTTGCCTGATTGAATATTCTCTTCAAGAAGCAATTTCGCAAATGTAGTGGCAACATATTCCGGATCTTGTAAATGGCCCTTTTCTTTATAAGTTCGGAATTGGCTCACATTAGAAAATGCCGCTTCATCAGATTGGCGAATTGTTTTTTGCATATCCGTATCCATCACACCAGGATTAAACGTAAATACTTGGTGGGTAAGCTTAGCTTCTTTTAAGTCCATAGCTAGTGTTTCTGTATACATATTTAAGGCAGACTTCGACGCACAATATGCCGCCCAACCCGAAATCGGTCGGATTGCTGCTCCGCTTGATATATTCCCCACCTTGAGCTGCAAATCGGCTTCATTAGCAATACGTATGAGGGCACCCGTTAATATCATCGGGCTGGCAAGATTTAATTGTAAATGGTCTTCTATCGCTCTCGTTTCATATTCAAAGCCTAATTCAATCGGCTCCACCATGGCAGCATTATTAATCAAATAAACCGACTCTACTGCTTTTTCTTTAATCATTTCGTTCAATTGTCCAATTAAATGAGTGACATCTTCACCTTGAGTCAAGTCTGTTTCAATCGAACGATAAAAGACAGAGCGTTTCTCACTATATGCTTGTAAAGCATCATTTGACCTGCGACTAATTGAGATAACCCCTATCCCTTTATCGATCAATTTCTTGGCTATTTCTTTACCTAAACCGGTTGATGCACCTGTAATAATCGCTAATTCCATTTGTATAGCTCCTTTATTATTCAAGTCCAATTGAAACATATTGCGTTTCTACAAAGGCTTCAATACCTTCTTTACCACCTTCACGCCCATAGCCACTTTCTTTCATACCACCAAAAGGTGCTTGGGCTGTCGACGGTAAGCCATCATTCCAACCAACAATGCCATAGTCCAATTGTTCAGCAGCAAGCATACCACGCGATAAGTTATCAGTAAATATATAAGATGCTAAACCAAATGGTGTATCATTTGCTAGTTGAATGGCTTCATGATCTTCTGTAAATGATTGAATCGGTGCAAGTGGACCAAAGGTTTCGTCTTGCATCATAATCATATCAGACCTTACATTTCCTATGACTGTCGGCTCATATATCAGTGTGTTTTCTTTATATAATTTACCGCCTGTTAAAAGAGTTGCGCCTTTTTCAAGGGCATCTTGAACATGCGTCTCTACTTTTGCAATTGCCGCTTCATTAACGAGTGGACCAATATCATCATTTTCATCTTGTCCATCACCTACTTGCAATTGCTTGACTGCCTCAGTATATTTTTCAGCAAATTGATTATATATAGAATCATGAACATATATTCGATTCACACAGACACATGTTTGCCCGCCATTTCTAAATTTCGCTGCGACAATTTCCTTCACAGCAAGGTCGATATTTGCATCTTTAAAGACGATGGCTGGTGCGTGGCCACCAAGTTCAAGTGATAATTTCTTCACTTGGTAAGCACTTTGTTCAATCAATTTTTTACCAACCGCCGTTGAACCTGTAAAAGTTATTTTACGAACACGTTTATCTTTCATCATCACATTAGTTATCTCAGATGATTTTCCAGTGACAACATTAATAACCCCTTTTGGGAACCCTGCCCGCTCAACAAGTTCCATAAACTTAATGGCTGTTAGTGGACTAGCTTGTGGCGGCTTAATAATAATCGGACAACCCGCTGCAATCGCCGGACCAAGTTTACGGGTAATCATAGCAATTGGGAAGTTCCATGGCGTAATGGCAAATACAATCCCAACGGGTTTATGCCAAACTTGAATCCGTTTATTTTCTGCATGTGTCGGAATAGTCCGGCCATACAACCTTTTACCTTCTTCAGCAAACCAATCTAAAAAACTTGCTGCATAATTCACTTCACCTAATGATTGACTAATTGGTTTACCCATTTCTTTTGTCATCAATTCAGCTAAAACTTCTTTCTCTTCATGCATTAAATCAAAGAGTTTTCGCAGTAAATCCGCCCGCTCATAGACGGTCGTTTTAGCCCACTTGTCAAATACATGATCTGCAGCGTCAACCGCCAGTTTAGCTTCTACTTCTCCACCTTCAGGAACTGTTCCAACAATTTCATTTGTAGCTGGGTTCATTACTTCGATTCGCTTTAAATTCTTACCTACCGCTTCTCCATTAATGACCATTTGCACATCCATTATTTGAACATCCTTTCTTTATTTTGCGACTTCTGTCCAATAATATACGAGTGTTTCCATTCCTTTTGTAAAACTATCTAACGGGAAACTTTCATTCGGTGAGTGTAGACGATCCTCCGGTGTTCCAAAGCCTAGTAAAATAACTGGAATCTTATAAATTTCGTCTAATGACTCCACAACTGGGATTGATCCACCCATTCGAATGAATACCGTCTTTTCATTAAACGCTTTTTCATAACATTGTGCTGCTTTTTGAATGAGTGGATGATTTGGATCAACTTTATATGCTTTTGCTGTATGATCTTCAATCGACACATTCACTCGAACACCTGATGGCTTTATCTCTTCAACATAATCCTTAATCAGCTGTTGAATATGGTGAGGATCTTGACCAGGTACGAGACGGCAAGTGATTTTTGCTACTGCCTTACTTGGTATGATCGTTTTCGACCCTTCACCTTGATAACCACCATACATCCCATTAATTTCTAAAGTTGGGCGTCCCATCGTATGTTCTTTTGCCGTAAAGCCTTTTTCTGATACAGTATCAATCGCACCTGTCGTTTCTTTATAGTCTTCCCCTTCTACTTGTTCAATTAACGCCCTTTCATCTTCCGTGAGTGGTTCTGCACCTTCATAAAAACCAGGTACTTGAACAACTTCCTCTTCGTCTTTTAACTGAGCTAGTATATGGGATAATGCCATAATTGGATTACGTACAGCTCCACCATATAAACCTGAATGTAGGTCATGTGTTGGTCCTTCTACATGAATTTCTAAACCTGCCACACCTTTTAAACCATATAAAACGGTCGGTTTATTTTTTGCGACCATACCTGAATCTGAAATAACGACAAAGTCTGCTTTAAATTGTTCTTTTCTTTCAATAATCGTATCGTAAAGGTGTGTACTACCAATTTCTTCTTCACCTTCAATACATACTTTAACATTAATCGGCAACTCACCTACTGTCTTCATATATGCTTCGAAAACAGCTAAGTGCATAAAGACTTGCCCTTTATCATCACTCGCTCCACGTGCATATAAACGATCCCCTCGAACTTCGGGACTAAAAGGTTCTGACTCCCATTCATTTAACGGATCTACCGGTTGAACATCATAATGACCATAAAATAAAACAGTCGGTTTATCTGGACCAGCTTGATCATAATGTGCATAAATGAGTGGGTGCCCACCTGTTTCTACTTTTTCAACATGACCAAAGCCAATCTCTTCAATATAATCTTTGACAAAGTCTGCCGCCTTATTAACATCTTCTTTATACTCACTATCTGTACTTACACTTGGAATACTTAAAAATTCATTTAGCTTTTCTAATAAATTTTCTTCATTGTCTTTTAAATATTTAATTACTTTTTCTTCCATTATGTCATCTCCTCAATAATTAGCTATATATAAAATTATAACAGATGACGGAAACGATTCCATTTTTCGTGCATTATTATCTTTTCTTAAAAAAGATCACCCTCTCATCAACTGAAAGGGTGATCTTCTATTACTTACTTTGTGGGAATAGACGTTCAATCATCGTACCTATCTCATCAAATATACCTGATATCGGCTTTCCTGCTTCCATATCATCAACATAATTACCTGCTAAATCTACAAAGTCTGGACTCGTCGTCACAAAAACATCATCAATATTTGGATCTTGTTCTTTAACGATGTCAGAAACTTTATTTTTAACGTCTTCTGTCACTTCTTCGCCGTCTGATTGATCATTTGAATTATTTTCTTTATCATTGATATCAGAAGAATCCGCATTATTTTCTTTATCTAATGTAACAGCAACATAAGCATTGCCTGCTGACGTAATGACATAAGCCTGATTTATTTCTGCAACATCTGATACAATTTTATCGGATGCATCTTTTGCAACATCATAAGGATCTTGAGTGTCATTTGATGGACGATCAGACTCATTAAAGTTCATGTCATTATTAGGGCTGTTTGTTCCATTTGGCGCCTCATTTCCGACATGATTCCCATCATTTTTTTCGACATTATCTTTTGCTCCCTTGTTATCCTTATCCATGTTTTGACATCCAGCAAAAACAAGAAGTGCCACACTTAATACGACTAATAATTTCCTCAATAACTTTCCTCCTTTATATTTTATTCAGTCGTAGTATGGACGCAGCAAAATAAAAATATACTTTTCCAAGATTACCATTTTTTAAAAAAGAAGTACATCTACTGATGTACTTCGTAAAAATAATCGATTGGAACAAAGAGACCCACTCGGCCATGGTCATCTGTGTTTGATGTCGCATAGATAACACCAATAACTTCGCCTGATTCATTAATGACCGGGCTTCCACTGTTCCCACGATATACAGGTGCATCTAACATCATCATTTGTTTTTCTTTATTTTTAACATGTGTTAATCCAATAACCTTTCCCTCATTTGCAATCCAAGTAAATTTAAGAGGATTACCAATAAAATAGACATGTTCATTTTGAGCATAAGTTGGGTCTGAAGCTAATGGTAAAGCTGGTAATTCTTTATCCACGTCTTCCAATTCAAGAACCGCCAGGTCAATGTCTGGATATGTTTCTGTCACCTTCCCTACATAAACACCTTCATTTTTGAATATAACTGTAACTTGTTCTTTCCCTTCAACTACATGATGATTCGTTAAAATATCTCCATCTCTAGAAATAGCGAATCCAGTCCCTTTACTACTCCCTGTTTCAATGACTACGATTGATTCTTTATATTGCTTAATATCATCCTGCATGGATAAGCTTGCTGATGTTTTTAAAAAATCAATTGCCGGGATGGATAAAGTTGCTGGTAGCAAGCCAACGACATTAATCAACATCATGCCTGCAATAAGCCAAAAAGTCCATTTTGGAAAAGGGGACTTCTTCTCAATTTTCCCTTCACGTTCTAGACGTTCCCGTTCCAGTATTTCTTGTTTTCCTTCTTCTAGTAACCGTGCCATCTCTTCATCGTCAATATCTTCGTGTAAATCTTTATCAATAATATGGCCGTAATCATCCCTTTTATCCATATAAAATCCCCACTTTTATTAACCGACATCTTTTCCTTGTTGCATCCGATACATATGATAGTAAATCCCTTGCTTGGCTAACAAGTTTTCATGACTTCCACTTTCTTTAATCATACCATTTTCTAATACGATAATGTGATTTGCGTCCTTAATCGTAGATAACCGATGGGCAATAACGAGTGTCGTCCGCCCTTCTTTTAAGACATGAAGCGCTTTTTGAATCATCATCTCTGTTTCGGTATCAATATTAGCTGTCGCTTCATCTAATATTAAAATAGCCGGGTCAAAAGCTAAAGCACGTGCAAATGAGATGAGTTGTCTTTCACCTAAAGAAAAAGTACTTCCACCTTCTGTAACATTTTCATCATATTGATTTGGTAACTTCTCAACAAAGGTATTTGCTCCAACAGCCTCAAGTGCCTTGATAGCATCTTGACGTGAAATATTAGGGTTATTCATTGTCACGTTAGAAATAATTGAGCCGGAAAAAATGAAGGGATCTTGCAATACAATCCCCATATGACTTCTTACTTGTTGACGTGACATCTCCTTTATATCTTGATGATCAATCATAATACGCCCTTTCTGTGGATCATAAAATCGACAAAGTAAATTCATCGTCGA
>DATGTP010000061.1:0-7180 GCA_035301825.1 Pseudogracilibacillus sp.
GCTAAACTACTATCTTTTGATGTTAACTTTGATTTTTCTGATTCTAACTTCTCTTTTTGTGTATCAAATTTCTTTTTTGACTTTACAACTTTTTCTTTTTGTTCTTCTGTTACTTTTTGAACTTCTTCAAGATCTAATTTAGCATCTTCTTGTTCATCTAATTTCACTTGTACTTCTTCTTGTAATTTTTCGACTTCTTCACGATCTGCTTCTTGTTGTTCAATTAATTCTGTATCTGCATTTGTAATTGTCGTTACAGCTTCAATACGACTAATAAAGTCCATGAAACCTTTTGAACCTAATACGACATCTAAAAAGTTAATATTACCATTCTCTTGGTATGATGATAAACGTGTTTTTAAAATTTCTGCACGCTCTTCAATACGGTCATTAATCACATCAATGTCTTTTTGGATTTCATCAATCTTTTTTTCATGTTTTTTAATTTGATCATTTGTTTCTTTAATTGCTTTGTTATTGTTATCAATTGTATTCTCTAACTCTTCAATTTCAGTATGTAAGGCTTCAATTTCCTCTAGTACTGATACAATTTCTTTTTCTTTTTTTGATAACTTTGTCTTTAATTCTTTACGTTCTTGTTTCACTTCAGATAATGATGATGGCTCTGCCTGCCCTGTGTCCGTTGGTAAAGCAAATCCTCCAAATGTTAATAATGTAAAAGCACCTACCGTGATTAACGTCTTTTTCAAAATCATTTCCCCGCTTCCTTTTAAATAAAGTATATATATTTAAAAACATTTCTCTTTTAACTCACTGATTTGAATTATAACACCGAATCATAACAATCATGTTTTAGTTATATTACAATTGTGTTACGTTAAGTAACAAATTGAAAACGTTTTCCAAAATCAGCTTCTAACCCTTGATTTGACAAGGTTTATCTTGTAAAGCATTTTGAATAAATCGTGAATAAAAAATCATCTACTAAAAAACTTAGCAGATGATGATCACAAACCATTATAGAATGACAATCATTATAAATATCATGATTCATTTATATTATTTCAGCGGTCAATAAAAAGCCACTTAAATAAAAAAACGTGATACAAGTCATGAATGAGTATCATGAATCGTATCACGTATTTTATAAACATCTTCTCCATCATGTTTGAAAGCTAACATATGGAGACGGTGGGAGTCGAACCCACGTCCAAAGATATTGCCACTTAAGCTTCTACACGTGTAGTTGGTATATTATAATTCACTAACTTTTTGCCTACCAACAGGCGACCAGTTAGCTAGTCTGATTTAATTCAACGAACAATCCCCAGACGGAGAACTGCTCGCCTATCCCGCTAATAAGTGAGACTCAAACGATGTTACACGGGCGATAACATGTAGAGTCCTTTAGGTGCAATTAAGCAGCTAAAGCGAAATTTTCTTCTTTGCCAGTTATAGGCGTGTAACGTTTTACGAGCCGTAACCTCGACGCGCAACTTAAGCTCAACCTACCCCTGTCGAATCCAGAACGTCCCCAACAAAGGCTCATAAATCATGAGCTAATCACCTTTTATGGTGCAAGATATATTATAACAGAAATGCTTTAAAAAGCAAGCTTTACTTAACGTTGTGCATCTTTTAATGCACGGTCAATATCGCGTTTCATTTGTTTTTGTTTCAAATCTTCTCGTTTATCATATTGTTTTTTCCCTCGGCCAACACCAATTAATAATTTAGCAAACCCATTTTTTATATATAACTTTAATGGAATTAATGCATATCCTTTTTGTTGTGTCACTCCGACAAGTTTATCAATTTGTTTTCGGTGCAACAACAACTTTCGTGTTCGTGTTGGATCATGGTTATATCGATTACCTTGTTCATAAGTAGCAATATGCATATTAATCACTTCTGCTTCACCATTACTATTAATCCGACAATATGCATCTGTAATTCCGACTCTTCTTGCTCTAATCGATTTTATTTCTGTACCCTGTAATACAATTCCCGCTTCATATGTCTCTTCTATAAAATAATCATGGGACGCTTTTCTATTTTGAGCAAGAGGTCGATCATAATTTGCTTTACTCATTCAAATCCCCCTTATTTTTCTATTTCTATACTAATACAAAATCTACCGAATGTTCATCCATATTAACACCATGAACTTTAACATCCACTTTTTCTCCAATTCGATATATCTTTTTCGTTCGCTCACCAATTAAAGCTTGGTGCCGCTCAGAATAATGATAATAATCGTCAAACATATAACTGACATGGACAAGCCCTTCGACCGTATTTTCTAATTCAACAAACAAACCGAAGTTAGTGACTGAACTAATAATACCCGTAAATTGCTCACCAATTTTCTCTGACATAAATTCAGCTTTTTTCATATCATCAACATCACGTTCTGCCTCTACAGCAACACGTTCCATAACAGATGTATGATGGGCAATTTTAGGTAAGTCTTCTCGCCATTTTTCAATTGTTTTTTTATCCATTTTCCCTTGTAATAGATAAGTTCGAATTAAGCGATGAACCGTTAAATCCGGATAACGACGAATAGGTGCTGTAAAATGTGTGTAAAAGTCTGTTGATAAGCCGTAATGCCCTAATCCCACTGGGTCATATTTAGCTTGTTTCATTGAACGTAACATCAGTCGAGATATGACTAATTCTTCTGGCGTATCTTTAATATCTTCTAAAACTTTTTGTAATTCTAGAGGATGGATATCGTTAGCTTGACCTTTCACAACATAACCTAAGCCAGCTACAAAATCAAAGAACATTTGTAACTTTCCTTCATCTGGATCTTCATGAATTCGGTGGATAAATGGCACATCCATCCAGTGAAAATGTTCTGCTACAGTTTCATTAGCACAAAGCATAAATTCTTCAATTAATCGTTCACCAACCGAACGTTCACGAACGACAACATCTCTTGCCTTTCCTTCCTCATCAACAAGCACTTGTGCTTCTTTAAAATCAAAGTCAATTGCACCACGTTTTTTACGTTTTAGACGTAATTTAGCAGCGACTAACTCCATATTTTCAAATAGAGGAACGAGTTCACTATATCTTTCACGTAAGTCCTTATCTTTATCAACTAAGATTTTATTTACATCTTCATAGGTCATGCGTTCAGTTGAACGAATAACGGCTTCAAATATCTCGTGGTTAACAACAGATCCGGTTTCATTAATTTCCATTTCACATGCAAGGACAAGTCTGTCCTCTCCTTTATTCAAGGAACAAATCCCATTCGATAATCGATGTGGAATCATCGGGATCACCCGATCGACTAAATAAACACTTGTTGCTCGTTCATAAGCTTCTTTTTCCATTGGACTTTTTTGATCGATATAATAACTAACATCAGATATATAAACACCTAATAGATAGTTTCCATTATTTAGCTTTTCAACTCGGATGGCATCATCTAAATCTTTTGCATCCGCCCCATCAATTGTAACGACTGTCTCATCTCGAAGGTCTCTTCTTCCCTCTCGATCTTCTTCCCTTACATAATCAGGAATACGGTTTGCCTGTTCAAGTACTTCTTCCGGAAAGTCGATGTGCAAGCCATGTTTATAGATGACAGACAAGATATCGACGCCTGGATCATTTTTATGACCAAGGATTTGTGTCACAACACCTTCTGCACTTTTACGTCTTTCTGGATATTTCGTAATATCTACGACAACTTTATGACCTGTCATAGCACCTTTTATTTTATTTTTTGGAATGAAAACATCATTCGCAACTTTTGTATCATCTGGAATGACAAAACCAAAGGAACGATTATCTTCAAAAGTCCCTACGACTTGTTTCTGTGCTCTCTCTAAGATTCGAATGACTTTTCCTTCAGGTCGATGGTCTTTTGATGCTTCCTTCTCTAGACGGACGATGACTTTATCTTTATGCATAGCTGATGATAGATCAGATGCAGCGATAAAGACATCTGCTAATTGGTCATCTTCTGGCAATAAAAAGGCAAAGCCTTTTCGGTTCATTTCAATGGTTCCACGTAGCAAATTCATACGCTCAGGTAAGCCGTAACGATTTTTTCGCGTACGAACAAGTTGACCACTTTCTTCTAAATGATTTAATATTTTCATTAATTTTTTAAATTCATCGGCTGATTCTAAGCCAAACATCACTTCTAATTCTTGTGCATTTAATAAACTTGCATCTTCTTCAGTAAAATAACTCATAATTTGTTTTTCTAATTGTTCCAATCAATTCACCTCTTTCTTAAACTTTTGTCTATCTTTATTGTTCCCATTCTAACTGTTCGAGAAACATATAAATATCTTCATGTAATTGGTCGCGTTCTTCACCTAATGTGATAACATGGCCTGATTCTTCATACCACTTTATTTCTTTTTCATCTGTTTCAACTGAATCATATATATATTGTGCACTTTCAGGATTAATAACCTCATCGTTACGTGCTTGTATAACAAGTGTTGGTGCATAAATCAAATCAATGACTTCTTTAACCGATAAATTAAATGCTTTAATTTCCTCAAATAAATCAACGGATTGTTCCATTATTTGTTCTGTTTCATGATCAATCGTCGCTTGATCCTTTTTTTCAAACTGTTTATATTGTCGTACAAAACGCTCAAAAGACTCTGTTAAATTATTTTTATCATCAAATATCATAGGAACACACATCGATATAACAGCTTTTATTTTTGTCTCTGTCGCTAACTTTAATGCCATCATTCCACCTAACGATAGGCCGGCCACTGCTATTTCTTCATAACCGAGTTGACGTAAATTTTCATATGCTTGTACAACATCCTCCCACCACATGTTTGGATTTGTTTCCATGAGCTGCTCAGGTGGAAGACCATGGCCACGATAAATTGGCGCATGAGAGGTATAGCCTTTTTCCTCTAAATAGCGACCAAGCATGCGTACATCTGCCGAATGACCTGTAAATCCATGCAATAATAAAACGGCCCTTTTTCCTGCTTCAAATGTAAATGGTTGTGGTTGTCTAATTTTCATTTATATTGCCCTCCTCAAACATAAACATACTCAAAATAAAAAAATCCCTTATCACCATTGTAATAAGGGATCGCGTTTATTACACAACATAAGCACTTGCAAATGCTAATACAAAAAAGATAATTGCTGTAATAACTGTACCACGATGTAAAATCAAATCCATGCCACGTGCTTTTTGTTTACCAAACAATTGTTCAGCTCCACCTGAAATTGCTCCAGATAGTCCAGCACTTTTACCAGATTGTAATACAATAAATGTAATTAATATAATAACGTTAATAGCTAATAAAACATTTACTACCGTTGCCATCTGACTACATCCTCTCCTCGAACATACAAATTCCTAATGATACTTTATCATTATATCGCTTTATTATCAAGTATAAATGCCTTCTATTTACAAAGAAAGATAGCCTTAAGTTAGGCTATCTTTCTTATGGTAGAGAGATAATTTCTACCTTAACATTTCTTCTTCCCCAATTACTTGCGGCATACTTTTCCGACTTTACGAGTACATCAATAATATTGCCTTTAATCGCCCCACCTGTATCTGCAGCAATAGCCGTCCCATAACCTTCTACTTTAACCATTGCACCGAGTGGGATAACTGAAGGGTCAACTGCGATTACTTTTTGTCCATTATACGGTTTAACTTTCATTCCTGTTGCCGTATAACCACTACACCCTGTACAATCTGGACCATAAGCAGTTGCTTCCATCGTTAAGACATCACCGACACTTAGTTTACCGTTAGATTCCTTATCATCTTTCGGTTTATCATTATTATTTTTCGATTTGTCATTATTCGCTGATTGCTTACTTGTTTTCTTAGTTTGAGATGATGCTGTTTGACTTTCTTTTTTTGCTTTTTTCGCTTCTTCTTGCTTTATCTTCTCTTGAATACCTTTTTCTCTTTGGGCTAGTTCTTTATCTTTATTTTCTAACTGGCTCATTTCAGTTTGTAATGTTGATTGTTTTCCTTTTAAGTCTTTTTCAGACGCTTTCAATGATGCTTTTTCATCTTTTAAACTGTTTTGACTCTCTTCCACTTCAGCTAATAACGTTTCTTGCTCTTTTATTTTATCTTGTATATCATTTTGCAAGTCAATTACTTTTTCACGATCTTTTTCTTGTTGTTCAATTAAATCTTTATCTGCTTTCGTAATCGTTTGAATCGAATTAATCCGACTAATGAAATCATTAAAGCTCGTTGCCCCAAATACGACTTCTAGAAAACTAACTTCTCCACCATTTTCTTGGTATGATGCTAAACGATTTTTTAACAGTTCATTGCGTGCCTCAATTGTTTCGTTCAACTGACTAATTTCAGATGTATATTGTTGAAAGTCACTATTATATTCGTCTATTTTTGCTTCATTTTCTTCAATTTCAAGTTCGAATTTTTGTATTTTTTCCTCCGTTTGCCCCATTGCCTCTTGTAAGGACTCAATCTCATCCATTATTCCACTAATTTCTGACTTTTTATCCGATAAATTTTCTTTTACTTTTGAACGCTCATTTTGTACATCATTTACTGATTCAGCTGATACATTCATTATAAAAGTATTCACAGTTAAAAAAGCAATAGCAAACATAAGTATCATATATTTCTTTCGCAAAGCCTTCGCTCCTTTTGACAATTTTCCATCATTTTTGCTTTTTAAAGTATAACATAGCTAAATAACAAGAACATTATCAATATGTTACAGGAATGTTTCAAGCTCTAATGAATGCACAGAAAAAGGGAGCATAATCACTCTTATGCTCCCTTCATAAATAACATTTATTTTTTAATATTATAAAATGCTTCCCATCCTGCGTACTCACCAATTCCCTTTAAATGATCTTCAATTCGGATTAATTGGTTATATTTTGCAACACGGTCTGTTCGTGATGGTGCACCTGTTTTAATTTGACCTGCATTTGTAGCAACCGCGATATCTGCAATTGTACTGTCTTCTGTTTCTCCTGAACGGTGTGAAATAACAGCAGTATATCCAGCACGTTTTGCCATTTCAATCGCTTCAAATGTCTCTGTTAATGTACCAATTTGATTCACTTTAATTAAAATAGAGTTACTGACGCCTTGCTCAATTCCAGCTGCTAACTTCTCAGTATTTGTAACGAACAAGTCGTCACCAACTAATTGAACACGGTCACCAATACGTTCTGTTAATAATTTTGTTCCATCCCAATC
>DATGTP010000062.1:0-13019 GCA_035301825.1 Pseudogracilibacillus sp.
TGCATCAGCACCGTTTTCTGCCTCTTCTACTTCGAAATCGTCACGTTCTAAATACATACGAAGTAGACGTCTAATACGGTCCTCATCATCTACTACTAATATTTTTTGTGAATTACTCATCGTTACCCTCCTTAGTTTAGATAACAGTATAAGAATTAGTATAAAGCAATTTTAAATAAAAGTATATCACATTATGCGTAAGAGTGTAGTCCTGCTAAGACTAAGTTAACGACGATAATGTTAAACATGATGATAGCAAAGCCAATAACAGCTAACCATGCAGATCTTTCACCATGCCATCCACGTGATAATCTTAAGTGTAAAAATGCTGCATAGAAGAACCATGTGATGAGTGCCCATACTTCTTTCGGGTCCCAACCCCAGAAACGGTCCCATGCGATTTGAGCCCAAATAGCTGCAAAGATTAAACCACCTAATGTAAAGAGTGGGAAACCAATAGCAACTGATCGATACGTTATTTCATCTAATAGAGATGCTTTTGCTTTTTTAACGAGAGGTTGTAAAACAGCCCCCATTCGTTTTCTAAATAAAATTAAGTAGATGAAATAATAAACAAAACCAGCTAAAAATGACCAAATGACTGTATTGAATTTAACAGGAGCGTCTTTACCTTGCATCCATGTCGGTGTATCAAAGTATGGTGACATGACCCCTTCTGTTACAAGTTCTCCGCCTTTAGGGCCTGTTATAGCAGGCAAGCGGTAATTCATTGTTTGACCATTTTCATTTACTTGGAATTGCGCTTCATAGTCTGCAAAGCCGAATCCCATTGTAACTGATACATAACCGATTACTACAACTAGGCTAAATAAAATAACTTCTAAGAAAAAGTTTTTAAGTGATAATTTACTTTGATCGATCACTTTAATTAAATAAACGAGACCAGATACAAAGCTCAGTGCTAAAATACCTTGTGATAAAGATACAGTTGTTACGTGAATATATAACCAATGGCTTTGTAATGAAGCAACTAATGGTGATATTTCAGATGGGAACATACTTGCATAAGCAATGATAATCATTGCTACAGGTAATACGAATAAACCTAAAATGTTGAGTCGGTACATAAAGTGTAAAATAATAAAGGCAAGTACGATACTCATGCCTAAAAATGTAACGAACTCAAACATATTACTTACAGGAGCATGTCCACTCGCTATCCAACGTGTAATAAAGTAAACAAGTTGTGATATGAACCCAACAATTGTCAGTGTAATTGCAATTGTTGATGTTAAAGAGTTTTTTCCGTCTGTCGTACGTTTGTCACGAATTGTTGCCCCGAAAAAAACGGTAGCAATTAAATATAAAGCAAATGCAGCATATAGTGTATTACTACTAATACTTAGTAAAGTTTCAGTCATGATAAACCTCCATCATTTCATTTATAGTGTATCGTCTTCATCAACGGAACCATCTTCACTTTGATCGACGACCATCTTCACATTTGTACCATCAATGACTTTTTCAATTTCAGATTGTAAAGAGTGCCAGTTCTTATTCGTATGAGCTGCCATGATTAAGCCATCGTCTTTCGGGTTAATCCAAATTCGGCGATGTTGCCAGTACATACCTTGTACAACACCAATCATGAAGATTAATGCTCCAATACCGAATAATGGTAAGGTATAATCTCGACGAACAGTTAATCCACTCGCATAGCTTAATTCATATCCTGATATACCTAAACGGTATTCATTGTCATCATCATTTGGACTAATGTTTTTACCGATACCTAGGAAGTTCACTTCACTCTCACCTTCTGGTGTGTGAACAACTAGTATAAATGCTGGATTACGTGGGAACTTCGTTTTTGAACGAGGAACTCCATCTTTTAATTCATATTCTGGATAAAATTCATTTAACTCAACAACATAGCCATTTCCTAAGTCGTAAGTATCTTCTGGATTGTATAAATCAATGGTCAGTTCACCAATTTCTTCTTCAGAGTCAATATTAAACAGTTTAAATGACATTTCTGAAAATTCATTTTGCTGGTAACCTGATTGATATAAGGTATATTGCATAAATTGTGGACCGAATTTTAAAGGTTTGTTCATTTGAATACTACTCTCTAAAATCGGTTTTAAATCATCTTCATCTGGTTCACCCGTAATATCACTTTCATTTTCATAAATGACAACATCTGTTTGATAGTTTTTATGAACTTCTCCCCCACGTTCGAGAGCTTCAGCAAATTTCTCTGCTTCTTCTCCTTCATAAAAATCAATCGTGAACTTTTTGTTTTCAATATGATATTTATTATCTGTACTCGGGATTACCTTTTGCTCTCCTTCACGCACCCAGACATAATCATCTAAAAAGAAAATAGGTGTCATACGTAAAATAGAAGCGAATAAAATAATAATTAATCCAATATGGTTAACATAAGGACCCCAACGTGAAAAACGGTTCTTTTCAGCAAGAATATTCCCGTTTTCTTCAAATATATTATAACGGTATTTCTTTAAATTCTTCATAATTTTTTCTTTATCTGCATCAGAAACTGTTTCCGTTTCACTGTATAAGCGTTGACGACTTAAAAAGATTGCGTTCTTTTTTGGGCGTTGCATTTTCAATGCGCGGCGCAAAGGAACATAGCGGTCAATACTACAGATAACGAGTGATACACCAATTAAAGCGATTAAGATGATGTACCATGTCGAGCCATACAAATTATGAAAACCGAGTTCATAATAAACTTTACCGAAGATGCCATACCAATCTTCATAGAACACTTCAGGATTTCTATCTTCCGCTTCAGCTGGAATATATTGTTCTTGTGGGAATATTGTTCCAATCCCAGAAGCAATTAAAGCTAATACAATTAGCATAACGCCCACTTTTACAGAAGAGAAAAAGTTCCATACTTTATCAACGATTGTTCTGTTATATGTTTGTGATCGACGTGCAGATCCTTCATAACGCATGTTTAATAATTTCTTTTGATCATTACCATCGATATGTTCATTACCTTCAACAGGCTTACCACACGCTTCACAAAGAACAGTACCTTCTGGATTGACGTGTCCACATTCACATTTAATTTGTTTTAAACTACTCATTGTCTTTGTTTTACCCTCCACTGCCTTGTGACTTATGGTTTAATTTGTTCAAAATAACCTTCTAATTTATCGAGTGTTAGTGGACCAGATACATATTCAACAATTTTTCCTTCTGGATCAATGAAAAATGTACTTGGTATTGGACCAACTTTATATAAATCCATTACTTCACTTTTCTTGTCATGGACAATTGGGAATGTTAAATCATATTTATTAACGAATTTATCGATGACTAACTGATTTAAATCTAAACTTACAGCTACAATTTCAACATCACCATCATATTGTGGGTATAACTCTTCCATAAATGGCATTTCTGCTTCACATGGCTCACAATAAGTAGCCCAAAAGTTTAACATGACACCTTTTCCTCTTAAATCACTTAAACGAATCTTTTCAATTTCACTCGCTTCATTTATTTGGCTTAACTGGAAGTCAGGTGCTTCATCCCCTACACGATAAATTTCTTTATCCTTATTCATATTACTTACAATTGCAAATCCAATTGCAAATATTAATACGGCTAAAACTGCTGCTCTAAATATATAACGATTACGTTTTTTCTTTTGTCTTGCTTTTTTTCTATCTGTTGACATCCCATTCACCTCTCAAACATTATAACATTAAACATATGCAGGATGTATGCACTAATTTTGACTAATGTTTAACATTTTTTAATGCTAATTGCTTTAAATCGTGTACTTCTTGTCTTGTTAGTTCACGATATTCTTTTGGTTGTAAGCCTTCTAAAGAAATGAGGCCATAACTTTCACGACTTAACTTTGAGACAGGATAGCCAAGTGCTTCCATCATTCTACGGACATGTCTGTTTTTCCCTTCATGTAAGCGTAATTCGATATAACTATTGTTGGCCTTTTTATCAATCGTTTTTATTTTAAAGCGATTGACTTTTAATTTATCGCCATCATGATAAACACCATCAATTAATTTCTTTAATTCTTCTCTTGTTGGTATACCTTTCACTTTGGCAACATAAACCTTTTCCACTTCATGTTTTGGGTGCATTAATAAATGAGCAAAATCCCCATCATTTGTAAGCAGTAAAATACCCGATGATGCATAATCTAAACGTCCAATCGGGAAGATTCGCTTAGTGACGTCTGGAAGTAAATCAACCACTGTTTCTCTACCTTTATCATCATCAACTGTTGAGACGTAACCACGTGGCTTATAAAGTGCATAATAAACCTTTTGCTCTCGTTCAATCGGTATATTATCAACTTCTATTTGATCTTGTGGACTTACTTTCACACCTAACTCGGTTACAACTTCACCATTAACCTTAACTCTCCCGTCGACAATATAGTTTTCGGCTTTACGGCGTGATGTAATTCCAGCTTGGGCAATCACCTTTTGTAATCTATCTAAATTTGACACACTATCACCTTTTCTTATTTTAACTATCTGTTCATTATCTTATCACACTTGTGAAACGTAAAAAAAGCGTTAAAGACTTTTAACGCTTGACATTTGATCCTATATTTCATTATTTTTGTCACAATTGTGACAATCATTTATCCAAAGACCCATTTCACAATAAATATTGCCGTTAATATCCCAACAAGATCTGCAAGCAAACCGACTTTTAAAG
This sequence comes from Pseudogracilibacillus sp., assembly GCA_035301825.1. Classification (GTDB taxonomy): domain Bacteria; phylum Bacillota; class Bacilli; order Bacillales; family Amphibacillaceae; genus Pseudogracilibacillus. Next base: position 4,696 of record DATGTP010000062.1, read on the forward strand.
CATATTTAATACGGGTTATGCCTACTGCACCAAAATATAAGGTAAGGACATAAAAGGTCGTATCTGTACTACCTTGCATAGTACTTGCAATTAAGCCAATGATGGAGTCTGGACCATGTTCTTTAATCAAGTCTGTCATGATCGCTAATGAGGCTGTACCTGAAATCGGTCTAATCATAGCTAGTGGAACAATTTCGGCAGGAATATGAAGTAAGGTTAAGAGCGGATAAATCAGTCCGATAACAAAATCGAGTAAACCCGAACTTCTTAATACTGTGATGGCTACAAACATCGCTAGTAAATAAGGGACAATTTGTATTGTTAATGTTAAGCCCGACTTTCCTCCTTCAATAAAAGCATCAAATGCATCGACTTGTTTAATAAGTGCATAAGTGAGCGTGATAATAATGACAAGTGGAATAAGGAGTAAACTTATGATTTCGATATGATCACCTCTTATAAGACCGGTTTAGCGAGCGGTAATAAAAATAACGATCACATAATAGAGCTGCGATTGTACTCGTTATCGTCGCAATGATTGTCGTCATAATGATGGCACTTGGCATCGTCGATTGATATGACATCCGAATAGCTATGACCGTTGTTGGTAAAATAGTAAGTCCAGACGTATTTAAGGCGAGAAAGGTAATCATAGAACGGCTGGCTTCATTGTTAGGAGATAATGCCTTCATTTCTTTCATCGCTTTTAAACCTAATGGCGTAGCTGCATTTCCTAAACCAAACATATTAGCTGTGATGTTCCCGACAATAAAGGGGATCACTTTCTTATGATTTTTCAAGTCAGGAAAAATTATAATAATGAGCGGGGTTAATGTTTTTTCTATTTTTTTCAATAAGCCTGCTTTTTCAGCTACCTTCATTAAACCAAGCCAAAAGATGAAGATCCCACTTAAATGAATACACAATCGAATGGCTTCATGTGTGCTACTTAATAAAGCTTCATTTACATCTTGTAAGGTCCCATTTATAATTGAAAAAATGAGTCCACTTATAATCATGGCAATCCAAATATAGTTAATCATATATCCACCTAAAGACCATATGTTTTACCTTCTCAATATAAGTACCTCTCTCTTTCTCCCTTTTTTCTTGAATCCTATCATAGGCATCTTCAAACAGGATTAAGTGATCATTCCAATCATCTGGCCCATCTAATGTCACAACAATCAGTTCAATGTTTTCTTTTTTAAATGCCGTCACTAATGTTCGCCCGGCTTTTTTTGTAAAGCCCGTTTTACCAGCCGTCACGAAGTTATCTTGTCCCGTGACTAGTTTATGTTTGTTTTTCCAGCTATATGTTCGATCATCAGCCTTATAAGCTGTTTCACCTGCTATTTGCCGAAAGCTTTCATTTTTCATTGCTGCATTCATCATCATAGCCAAGTCATAACTACTTGCATGATGTGATGGATTGTCCAAACCATGGGGATTTGCAAATTGTGCATCATGAAGCCCAAGCCATTTTAACTTTTCATTCATTAGAAAAACAAAGCCTTCTACACTATTTGCCGTATGATGTGCCAGAGCTGTTGCAGCGTCATTGCCTGACCTTAACATAAGACCATATAATAAATCTTCTACAGTCATTTGATCCTTTTCTTTTAAATAAATAGAAGAGCCTTCAACAGCTACATGCTCTTTTTCTATATTTACCTTCTCGTCTAAACGGCTTTGTTCTAAGACAATTAAAGCCGTTAAAACTTTTGTTAAACTCGCAATTTCAGTCTGTTCATAGCCATTTTTTTCAAAAATTACCTCTCCAGTTGGATGTTCAATAACAATAGCATGTTGAGCTGAAATATCGCTTTCTGCTTTAATCGGTAGTGGCAATAAACATAAAAATAAAATGAAAAGAAAATAAAAAAGATGCACAGATGAAGAACCTCCTACATTGGTAGTAATTCATCTTATGCATCTTCTCAATTTTATATGTTACTCGATCTCATTTGATAAAAACAAATCAGCTTCTTTTTCAACCATCATATGGTCAAAAGCTTCCGCTAATGGTGGTAAATCATCTAAAGAACTTAAACCAAAGTATGTTAAAAAATCTGTGCTCGTGCCAAACATAATCGGGCGCCCAATTGTTTCTTTCCGGCCGATGTTTTCAATTAACGAACGAGCTAGCAATGTTTGGACGGCATAGTCACTGTTCACACCGCGAATTTCTTCAATTTCTGACCGTGTGATCGGTTGCTTATAAGCAATGATAGCTAATGTTTCTAATGTTGCCTGTGTCATCCTTGATGATCGCGGGTTTTGTAATAATTTTTTATAATATTTACTATGTTCTGCTTTCGTTGTTAAATGGTAGACATCATTTGATTGAATGATGGTCATCCCTCGGTGGACATGCTCGTAATCATACGTTAGTTCATTGAGAATAAGTTGTGCATCTTTTTCAGATAGGTCCAAGACTTTTGCTATTTGCTTTAAGGTAATTCCCTCATCACCACTTACAAATAACAAGCCTTCAACAATTGCTTTAAATTCTGTACTCATTTTATATCCCTCACATCTATTAGGAAACCGTTAGCTTATATTTTTCTACAAATATGGGTGCAAAATTATGTGCCTGCTGACAATATATTTTCTTATCTTTCAAAAGCTGTAATATAGCTAAAAAGCTCGTCACGATATGTGATCGATCAGCATAAGGAAAAAGTTCTTCAAAACTAATGACGTCACTACTTTCTTCAACTAAGTTAATAATTTCGTCCATCCGCTCGTCAATCGTTAATTCGACTTTATCAATCCGGGTTTGCAGTGGTTGATTATATTTTTGTCTTTCAATAATCGCTTGCATGGCATCAATCATTGAAAAAATAGATGCCTCCCCTTTTGTGATAGGTGGCTTTTCAAAAGATTCGTCGAAAGTGTAAGGAGCTCGCGTATATATTTGGTTTTCTTCAAGTTCTTTTTCCTTTAACTGTTCAGCCGCTTCTTTGTATTTTCGATATTCGATCAGCCTTGTAATTAAAGCTTCCTTTGGATCCTCTTCATAATCATCTTCATCATCAACGTTTTCTTGAGTTGGGAGTAAGGTAGAGCTTTTCATAGCAAGTAAAGTAGCAGCCATGACTAAATATTCACTCGCAATATTTAGTTCAATTTCTTTCATTGCTTGTATGTAAGCCATATATTGCTCTGTTATTTCAGCAACCGGAATATCGTATAGATCAATTTCCATTTTATTGACTAAGTGTAGTAATAAGTCTAAAGGCCCTTCAAAGCCATCTAACTTTACTTTATACTTATTTTCTTCCACAAGCTCCCCCCGTTCGGCCTTTCTATCTGTGCATATTATAACATAAAAAAACACTAGCATGTGCCATACTAGTGCTTAAGCTTAACTTATTCTTCTTCATTCTCATCTTGCTGAGAACATTTATCAAAAAACTCTTGTACTAATTCATCAGCACAAACGTCATACTTCTTACCATATTGTCGCTTCACTTCTGCGATCATATTTTTACCGATTCCAGTATTACGATAAGATGGATTAACAGAAATATGTTGGATTACAGCACTAATATCATCTTCTAGACGAAGACCAATTGCCCCAACAATATCATCATCTTCTTTCCATAATAAGAGATGCCAATTAGGATCTTCTTCATAATTTTTCATCGTCTGTTGTAACATTTTCACATCTTTTTCAACAGGCATAAATGATAATAATCCCATCGCAATTTTCTCTTGATTTTTATATCGAATTAACATAATTACCCCTCTTATATATACTATAAAACAAAAATCATTTTATAGTAGTAATAGATTGAATCGATTATTTTTTTATTAGCTTGTATATAGTATACCCATCAGACTGCTTTTGTCCAATTTTAAAAGGAATACAGTTAACAATAGCTAACCACAAGTTAAAAGTTATCATCAATTGTAACATGATTTCCGTTTGAACAAAATAGTAAATTAGACTTAAAATAAGGGCAAGGACACCATTGATAAATGGGCCACTTGCCGCAATATGGACTTTTTCCTTAGCCGTAAATGGGATTTGCCGACTACTTTTAGTCTGATAATTTACAAAGAGAAAAGAATGAAACTTAAGCTTGATCTTCCATAGCTTGAATGATACATGTCTTTTCCCATTACCTATAATGACTTGAACATCTTTAGCATCATATAAACTAGCTGTCAAAGCGTGTCCAAGTTCATGTAAAACAAGACTCATCGGCGCTAATAATAAAATAAATATGATAACTTCTATGAAAAACATTAGTCATCAATAACGACTTTAGTCATCACATCACCATTTGACATTGCTTTTGCATGTTCAATCCCTGATGTGACTTGGCCAAACACGGTGTGTACGCCATCTAAGTGTGGTTGTGGTTCGTGTACGATAAAGAATTGTGACCCACCTGTATCTTTACCAGCATGTGCCATTGATAAAGCTCCTTCAACATGTGTATGTGGGTTTCCTTCTGTTTCACACTTGATTGTATAACCTGGGCCACCTGTACCATTTCCTGTTGGGCATCCACCCTGGCTAACGAATCCTGGAATCACACGGTGGAAAGTTAAACCGTCATAAAAGTTGTCATTCACTAATTTAACAAAGTTCTCTACTGTACCTGGTGCTTCCTCTTCATATAATTCAAACGTAATCTTATTGCCATTTTCTAATAAAAAATATCCTGTTTTCATTTTACATGCTCCTCTTTTTCATTGTTCTTATATGATAAATCATTTTTAATTAAATCTTCAAGTGATTCCCTTTTTATAACGAGTTGATCAAGGCCATTTTCACAGAAAACAACTGCCGGACGTTCTAAGCGGTTGTAATTACTCGCCATGGCATAACCATATGCCCCTGTTGATAACATGGCGAAAATATCTCCCTGCTCAATCTTTGGAACTTGCAAATCCCATATGAGCATATCACCTGATTCACAACACTTTCCAGCAATTGATACAAGCTCATCTAGATTTTCATTTACTTTATTCGCGATGACCCCATCATACTGGGCATCATATAAGGCAGGTCGAATATTATCATTCATTCCACCATCAACCGCTACATAGTTGCGAACGCCTTCGATTGTTTTCGTCGATCCGACTTCATACAAAGATATACCAGCATCACCAACAATTGATCGACCTGGCTCCAGCCAAATTTCAGGCATATCAATCCCCATACGTTCTACAATTGTTTCTACTTTACCAATAATATTTTTAACATGGTCTTCTAAAGGAATCGGTTGGTCATCAGCCGTGTATTTAATGCCAAAGCCACCACCTAAATTCATGACTTCAGGCGTAAAGTCATACATGGCATGCCATTTTTCTATTGTTTCAAATAAAACTTCCGCAGCGATGACAAAACTATCACTCGTAAATATTTGCGAACCGATATGACTGTGTAAGCCTAATAAATGGATCCGCTTGTGATCTTTTAATTGTAAAAAGGCTTCTTCTGCTTGTCCATTAGCTAAGTTAAATCCAAATTTAGAATCTTCATTCCCCGTCATAATATATTTGTGGGTTTCCGATTCAATTCCCGGTGTTACTCGAATTAATGCTCGCATTGTTTTATTTTCTGTCTTTAAAATGTCATCTAATAAAGCAATCTCGTGAAAATTGTCGATAATAATGCAACCAATGCCAGATTCGACAGCCATCTGCAATTCTGCTCGACTTTTGTTATTGCCGTGAAAATGAATTTTCTTTGGATGGATACCAGCTTTTAAAGCTGTATATAATTCACCAGCTGAAACGACATCAACACCTAAACCTTCTTCAGCAATAACTTGTAAAATACCAATCGATGAAAAAGCTTTACTCGCATAAGTTACATGTGCAGGTACATCTAACTCTTTCAAAGTATCAACAAATGCCCGGCAATTTGCTCTTACTTTTTCTATATCATAAACGAACAAGGGGGTGCCATATTTTTTTGCGAGCTCAACCGTATCACACCCGCCAACTTCCATATGACCCCTTGCATTTACAGTAAATTGTTTGTTTACCATATCATTTCACACCTTTATATAAACTATTACTAAATGTACCATATTGCCACGATAAAACAAACTTATATTCATTCAAAAAAGCGAACGATCAAGGATCATTCGCTTAATAATAAGTTGCGCTTTAAGATTTTTAATATTTTCTTTTCTAAACGGGAGATTTGAACTTGTGACACACTTAAACGTTCAGCTACTTCACTTTGTGTTTGGTCTTTGAAATAACGCAAATAGACGATTAATTTTTCCCGATCATTTAACCGATCAATTGCCTCTCTTAGGATCAGCTGGTCGAATTCATTTCCTTCCTCATTGGCTAACTGATCGAGCAAAGTAATGGCTTCACCGCCATTTTCATAAACCGTTTCATGAATCGACTGAGGCATTCTTGTTGCATCTTCAGCTTGAACAACTTGTTCAACAGGTAAATCTAAAAAGTGTGCTAATTCAATGACCGTTGGTGATCGATTAAATTGTTTCGTTAATTGTTCCTTAGCCTGCCTAATTTTATTGGCTAATTCTTTTAAAGTCCGGCTTACTTTTACCGTCCCGTCATCCCTTAGAAAACGTTGAATCTCTCCAATAATCATCGGAACAGCATAAGTGGAAAATTGCACATTAAAAGATAAATCAAACTTATCGATTGCTTTGATGAGACCAATACTACCAATTTGGAATAAGTCATCTAAATCATAACCCCGATGATTAAAACGTTGGACAATCGACCAAACGAGCCGGACATTTTTTTCCACTAAATAATTGCGGGCCTCTCTATTACCTAACTGACTTTCCTGAATATAATGACGTACTTCTTCTTGAGACAATAAGGTATTATTTTTTACACTCATTGCATCACCTACTATTGAAAGACAGGTTTAACAAGTGATAGTTTCCGTCTTAGTTTGACAGATGTGCCAATATTTACTTCTGAGAAGACCTCAACATGATCCATAAAACTTTCCATAATGGTAAACCCCATGCCGGACCTTTCTAAGGATGGCTTTGATGTAAATAACGGCTCCATCATGCGATCGATATGGTCCATGCCAACCCCTTCATCTTCAATCGTCAGCTCCAACTCCTTATGGGCAGTAATAACACAATGAATGGTAATAAACTTAGATGCATCCTCATGATAGCCATGGATAATAGCATTAGTTACCGCTTCTGATACGACCGTCTTAATCTCCATTAACTCTTCTAAAGTTGGATTTAATTGACTCACAAAAGATGCTACCGTCGTCCGAGCAAAGGATTCATTTTCACTTTTACTTGAAAAAGAAAAAATCATCTCATTTCGCATGAACATCCACCCCCATAAAACTTAAAGCTTCTTCCTTGTTATCTGTCACCTTAATAATTTTACTTAAACCTGCCATATAAAAGATCGTTTGAATCGTTTCATTCATCCCATAAACAGCAATTAAACCGTCTCTACCAATAATTTCTTTATAACGCCCTAAGATCACACCAATGCCTGAACTATCCATAAATTGTACATGTGTAAAATCAAGTACTATATTGAAACAAGACCGCCCAAACATTTCATCACGCCAAGCCTTTCTTAAACTATCTGCCACATGATGATCGACTTCTCCCTCTAAGTGCACAAACAAGACATCTTCAATCAATTGAAAATTAATATGTAATGCCATTCAATCCCTCCTATAATATGAGCTCTATCCCCCTATTCCATCTAGCAAGATATCAATCCTTTTATAAGGCAAAAGAAGCTAAATAGTGACAAAAACTATTTATAGCATGCCCAAACTGACTTAAAATAATACAAAAAAAGACGAACCGCTCCATGCGGTTCGTCTAGCCACCCTCTTATATTCAAATTGTATGTAAGATAAGTGCCTGCTCCTTTTTTTCATGACTGAAGGAGACACTCTTTAATAAGATTTCTTCAACTTCTTTTACATGCTCTTGATTAGCATGAATGGTAAATAAATGCTCACCCTTTTCAACAGCTTCACCAATCTTCTTTTCGACCATGACACCAACTGCCATATCAATTTGATCATCTTTTTCTTGTCTTCCAGCCCCAAGAAGCATGGCAGCCTTTCCGACTTGTTCAGCATCAATACGACTTATATAGCCGGCTTCATTCGCTTTAACTGATATTTGATATGAGGCACTCGGTAATAAGCTCAGATCATCAACAACTGCAGCATTGCCCCCTTGTGCTGCAATAAATTGTTTAAAGATAGCTAAAGCTTCACCTGAGATTAATTTTTGTTGGAGTAAATAATAAGCTTCATCAAAGGAAGCGGCTTTCTCTGCTTGTAAGACCATATGAGCCCCTAATGTTAA
>DATGTP010000063.1:0-40829 GCA_035301825.1 Pseudogracilibacillus sp.
GATAAGCTTTCAACAGCTTGACGCACATCATCATTCGAACGATAAGTTGCATGTAGTTGTTCTAACTCTTCACTTGCTTGCTTTAATTCAGTTTGAACTGCCTCCCGACCTTCATTAAGACCTTTCGTTAACGTCACAACTTCAGTTAACTTTTCATCTGCAAATGATAGGCCACCTAAAATAACATCATCAATTTTTTCTTCTAATTTCTTTGTAACAGGTACATGTAATAATGAAGAAGAAGGTTGAACAATCAATTGATTGTCTTTTACAAAACGCTTAATCGTTTCAAGAGTTGTTAACTTTTCTTCTAAATTTGCACGCCATACGTTACGTCCATCAACAATACCAGCTGCTAATACTTTATCTGCCGGGAATCCATGTGTTTCTAATAATGCTAATGAATCACCATGAACAAAGTCTAAACCAATCGCCGTAACAGGTAATTGAACGATACGCTCATAATGGAATACTTTCTCAAAATAAGTTTGGAAGATAATGTTTAAATTTGGAACTGCTTGTGCAAATCTTCCATAAACATTTTCAGCTGCTGCAATCACACCTTCACCGACATTTGTTGCAAAGATAGGTTCATCAATTTGAACCCATGAAGCACCAGCTTCTTGTAATTGCTCTAATAACTCTGTATATAATGGTAAGAATGTTTCAACTAAATCTTCAAACTGATCTGCTTCATAACCTTTTGATAGTAAGATATAAGTGATTGGCCCTAAAATAACAGGCTTTCCATCAATACCTAATTTTTCTTTCGCTTCATTGTAAGCTTCTAAAGCACGGTTATGAACTAGCTTTGGTACAGCACCATCAAACTCTGGAACGATGTAGTGATAGTTGGTGTTAAACCATTTTGTCATTTCAGATGCAATCGCCTCATCAACACCTCGTGCAATAGCAAAATAAGTATCAAGATCTACTTTTCCACCAGAATAGTTATATCGCTCCGGCACAATTCCAAATGTCGCTGACGTATCTAATACATGGTCATATAAAGAAAAGTCGCCAACAGGGATCAGATCAACACCTGCCTCTTTTTGCTTTTTTAAATTATTTAAACGAATATCATCTGTTTTTTCAATGAGTTCCGCTTCTGTAATTGATCCATTCCAGTATGCTTCTAATGCTCGTTTCCATTCTCTTTGCTCCCCAATACGTGGGTAACCTAAATTTGAACTTTTAATATGTGACATTGTTTTATTTCCTCCATTTTTTTATTGACTCACGTCTATTTTTATATGTGATAAGCCTTAATTGGCATATACTACTTTTTCAACACGATGCTCTGCCTTCGTATTCGTTTTCTCACGAATATACTTGGTTAATTCTGCTGTAATATCATAACGCATAAATGGTGTAATGAGATAAACTCCATTAAAGTGTTCAATAGCAACATCAATTAATTCTTTCGTAATAGCGATACTCTCAGCTGTTGCTTTTTCTCGGTCACCTTCTGTCGCCTTCATCCTTGCCCTTACTTCATCAGTTAATTTAATACCTGGCACTTCATTATGTAAGAACTCTGCATTTTTAGTTGATGTTAAAGGCATAATCCCTACAAATATTGGTGTGTCTAAGTGACTTGTCGCTTCTTTCATTTGAACGATAATATCTGGATCATAAATAGGTTGTGTCAAAATATAATCAGATCCACTATCAATTTTGCGTTCTAAGCGTTGGACTGCTCGCTCAATATTCGCCACATTTGGATTAAATGCGCCTGCAACACTAAATTGCGTCGGATGTTTCAGTGATTTACCTGAGAAAGAAATACCTTCATTTCCTTTTTTAATCAGTTCAATCAATTTGAATGAGTTGACATCAAAGACAGATGTCGCTCCTGGGAAGTCTCCTATTTTTGTCGGGTCACCAGTTATAGCTAACATTTCTTTAATACCGAGCGTATGCAAGGCCATCAAATGAGCTTGTAAACCAATTAAATTGCGATCTCGACAAGTTAAGTGAACCAATGGTTCAATTCCTACCTGCTCTTTAATTAAAGTAGCCATCGCAATATTACCAATGCGCGGTGTAGCCAGTGAATTATCAGCTAAAGTAATCGCATCTGCTCCCGCTTCTTTTAAAGCTTTTGCACCTTCCATGTATTCTGTAATATCTAAATGTTTCGGTGCATCTAACTCAACGATGATCGTGTGACGCTCTTTGGCAAGCTCTGGAATTGTTTTCCCACCCTTTTTCTCAGGTATGGTTAGTTCATCCTGCTCGATTATTTCAATCGTCTTTTCTTTTAATGGCTTTAAATCAATTAAACCTTTTGCTAGAGCTTGAATATGTTCAGGTGTCGTTCCACAACAACCACCGATGAGACGAACACCGACATCCCTTAAGTCTTTTGCACATGTCTCAAAATATGATGGTTCATTTTCATAATAGAGAACACCATCTTGATAGCCTGGTAAACTAGCGTTTGGATAAGCTGCTAGAACAGCTTTTTCCGGCAATGGAACATTCTTTAATGAACTTACCATATGTGATGGACCGAGTCGGCAGTTAATCCCTACAACATCAGCCCCTAAATCTTCCAATCGTTTTAAAGCTTCCGATAATGGTACACCGTTTTCTAGTACTCCTGCTTCGTGCATGGACACGTTTGTAACAATCGGAATATCTGTTTCTTCTCTCGCTATTTTTAAAACCATTTCTAATTCATCGAGATCATAGTATGTCTCTAATATGAGACCATCGACCCCTTCAAGCAATAAACAATAGAGTTGCTCTCTAAAACTCCGTTTTATTTCTTCCTCCGTTTCATGAATGCTTTGTCCACCATGTATACCACCAATATTTCCTAATACATATACATCATCCCCTGCCGCTTCTTTAGCAATCCGAACAGCAGCTTGGTTAATTTTCTTCACTTCATCTTGTAATCCATATCTTGCTAACTTAATATAATTGGCACCATATGTATTGGTTTGGATGACCTTTGCCCCTGCATGAATATAAGCTTCATGTACATGTTTCACTTGTTCCGGGTGTGTTAAATTCAATTCTTCGAAACAACGGTGCACACCATGAGCATATAAAATCGTTCCCATCGCCCCGTCACCAACGAGGATTTCTTTTTGTAAGTCTTCACGTAATCCCATATTCCTTCACCTCCACTTAATCAAAAACTTTCAAGGCTTCATATAAATCAGCAATCAAATCTTCATGATGTTCGACTCCAACAGATGCCCTTAATAAGGCATTTGATAAACCGTAAGATAATCTTACCTCTTCCGGAATATCCATATGTGTTTGTGTCACCGGATAGGTTAGGAAGCTTTCCACGCCACCAAGTGATTCAGCAAACGTGAAAATGGACAGTCTTTTTAAAAATGCTTCTACCTTTCTCTCATCAACAACTTCAAAACTTAACATTCCTCCCCGGCCCGGATAATGAACCTTGGTAACATGAGGATGCTTTTCTAAAAAAGATACAATTTCTTTAGCATTTGCTTCATGCTGTCTCATTCTTAAGGCTAATGTTTTCAAACCGCGAATGAGACTCCAACTATCGTAGGGAGCGAGTACTGCTCCGATTGAGTTATGTAAAAAATGAATTTCTTCACTGAGCGCTTCACTTTTTGTAATAACAAGGCCTGCTAAAACATCATTATGGCCTGCTAAATATTTCGTAGCACTGTGAATGACAATATCTGCCCCTTCATCAATCGGCCTTTGAATAATTGGTGTATATAAAGTGTTATCAACGATATGTAATATGTCATTTTCTTTTGAAAATTCCGAAATCTTTTTCAAGCTTACGGTACGCATTAATGGATTTGTTGGTGTTTCTATAAATATTGCTTGCGTATTATCTTGGATAAGATTATTTAATTCACCATAATCTTCACCATCCCAATATGAAAATGTAAACCCATATTTTTCTTCAAATACTTCAAATAATCTGAAGTTCCCACCATATATATCACGCGATGAAATAAAATGGCTATTTTTTGGAAAGAGTGCAAATACAAGTTGAACGGCTGCCATACCAGAGCTTGTTGCAAAGGCTCGATCCCCATTCTCTAATTGTGCTGCAGCTTCTTCAAGTACATCCCGTGTCGGATTTCCCGTTCGAATGTAATCATAGCCATCTTGTAAGCCGATTTCTTCATGTCGATAAGCTGTTGAAAAATAGATTGGCGTACTGACAGCACGATGCTTTTCATCCCGCTTATTTCCTATTTGAACTAAAAATGTTTCTGGTTTACACCCACTTGACATGTTATCTATGTCTCCTCTCATTCATTATGTTGTTTAGTCATCATAACTAATAATTTAACTAATAAAAAATCCTCTCCCATAGATGGAAGAGGATATCATTATAATTCGTCACTCTTCTCATCTTTCAAGCTTTATTGCTTGCTGGAATTGGCACAGTACTTTCTAGTCTGTTGCCGAGGCTTCTAAGGGCCAGTCCCTCCACCTCTCGTGATAAGAATCTCGTTTGATTTAATTGTTAACACATACTCTACATCGTTTTTTATATTCTGTCAACACATAATATAAAAAGTTTTCTAACTATTAAAAAAACCGTTGATCAACCAACGGTTTCTTCTCATATTAATGTGCCGGGAAAAAGACGAGTTGAATAATAAATAAAATACAGAAGACATAAATAAGTGGGTGAACTTCTTTCGCCTTGCCATTCACAACTTTCAATAATGGGTAAGTTATAAAACCAGCCGCAATTCCTGTTGCAATACTTGATGTTAATGGCATCATTAAAATAATTGCAAACGTCGGGAAGGCTTCATCAAATTCATTCCATTTTACATTTTTCAAGCCGAACATCATATAACTACCTACAATAATCAAGGCCGGTGCTGTAATAGCTGATAAATTAGAAATCGCTTCTACAATCGGCGAGAAAAATAAAGCAAATATAAATAAAGCAGATACAACAACAGTAGTTAAACCTGTTCTCCCCCCGACTGCAACTCCTGAAGATGATTCAATATAAGCGCTTGAAGGTGTTGAACCTAATGATGCACCAACAGTCGTAGCTACTGCGTCCGCTGTTAAGGCTGCACGTGCACGCGGGAATGACCCATCTTTATTCATAATCCCGGCCTGCTCAGCAACGCCAATCATCGTCCCAGTCGTGTCAAAGATTGTAACAAGTAAGTAGGCTAAGACAACACCATACAAACCATGTGAAAAGACATCCGTCATACTTAAATCAAATAAGACAGGCGTTGGTGGTAGTGAAGCTACCTTTGAGACTTCAAGCATACCAGTAAAGTAACCAATAATTGCTGTAACGACCATCCCTAAAAAGATAGCACCTTTTACATTCCGAACAACCAAAATTAAGGTAACGAATAAACCAACAATCGACAAGACGGTGGCTGGATCTTTTAAATCGCCTAAAGTAACCATCGTCGCTTCACTTGGTACAACAAGTCCGGACATTTGAATACCTAAAAAGGCAATAAAAAGACCAATTCCCGCCGTAATACCGAACTTCAATGACGGTGGAATCGATTCGATTAATCGCTCCCGAAATGTTGTAAATGTAAGGGCTAAAAAGATTAACCCCGCGAAAAGGATAGCTCCAAAGACCGCTTGATAACTAACCCCTTGTCCCATCACAACACTTACAAAGTAAGCATTCATCCCCATACCCGGTGCAATTGCAATGGGATGGTTTGCCCATAAAGCCATAATCAATGTTCCAATTACCGCTGATGCGATTGTTGCAATAAAAACTTGTTCAAAAGGAACACCAGCAGCAGATAAAATCGATGGATTTACAATAATAATGTAAGCCATTGTTAAAAATGTCGTTAATCCAGCTAACAATTCCGTTTGTACTGTCGTTCCATTTTCTTTCAACTTAAAAAAGTTAGACATTTATTTTTCTCCTTATAAATAAATTGATAAAATCACCTATAAACACATAGGCAATGATACGTTATTTATACCATTTTTTCAATTTGAAAGACTCTACTTTTTCAAGTTATTTAAGGACATGAAATCGACTTCCTTTAAGGAGCTTATTTAGGTTCAATATCATACTATAAAAAAGACATTCTTCCTTGAAGAATGTCTTTAAACTATTATAAATATTCTTTTCTTAATTGTGCAGGTGACTTCGGATGGATGTAACCAGGTCCAATATCATAGACTGTTTTAGCACCTGTTAACCCTTCTTGACTTAAGCGATAAGCTGCACGTGCATAAGCAACAAGAACACTCGCTGTAAATTCCGGATTACTATCTAGGGTTAGACTATATTCAATAATTTGATCGTGCACATCCCCTGTTTTCCCACTATGAATGACAAAACCACCATGTGGCATCTTTTGATGATCACGCGCCAGTTCCTCTTCACTAATAAAATGAACAGTCGTATCGAAGGGTTCAAAATAATTAGGCATCGTCACGATTGCTTCTTCTACCATCTTTTCGTCTGCCCCATCTTCTAAAACAACATAACATTCACGCTTATGCTTTTCGTTTGTTGCTAAGTCTGGATTTTCACCCCCTCTCACACGGTTCATTGCTCCCTCAGATGGTAAAGTATATTGGACACCTGCCTTAACACCCTCAACACGGCGTACAGCATCTGAATGTCCTTGACTTAAACCCTTCCCCCAAAATGTATATGTGTTACCACCAGCTAAAACTGCTTCTGCCATGACTCTGTTAATGGAAAATAAGCCCGGATCCCAGCCCACTGAAATGACATTAATATGGCCTGACTTTTTCGACACACCATCTACAGAAGCAAAGTAGTTTGGAATATTCGCATGTGTATCATAACTATCGACCGTATTGAAATATTGAGCAAAATAAGGTGTTTGCTCTGGCAAGTCTGTTGCTGATCCCCCACATAAAATCATGACGTCAATCTCATCTTGAAAATCAAGCGCTTGATCAACATGGTATGACGGAACATTTGGGTCGACCGTATCAACTTGACCACGTCTTGAAAATACACCGACAAGTTCCATATCTTCTTGTGCAGCCAGCGCAAGTTCAGCTCCACGTCCTAAATTTCCATATCCTACAATTCCTACTTTTATCTTTCCACTCATCTTATTCCCTCCAACATTTACTTACATTGATTTTATACTATCTTTTTTTCACATAACTTGCAAAGCGAATCATTTAAAGTTCATCCATTCTTTGTTACACTATAAATAGAGAAGAAATGAAAGGATGATCAAGTTGACTTTAGATTCAAAGAAAATTATTGCTTTTGTAGATGATGAGTTTGAAGATTTAGAACATTGGTATCCTGTTTATCGTCTCCGCGAGGCAGGTGCTCAAGTAGACTTAGTTGGCCCTGAAAAAGGAGGCACATATCACGGACTCTATGGTATAAAAGCTGTAGCAGACTATTCATATGATGAGATTGATCCAGCTAACTACGACGGGATTGTCGTACCAGGCGGTTGGGCTCCTGATAAAATTAGACGCTATCCGAAAGCTTTAGATATTGTACGAGCACTGGACGAAGCAGAGAATCCAATTGGTCACATTTGTCACGCAGGTTGGGTCTTAGTTTCAGCAGACGTCTTAAAAGGCCATAATACAACAAGTACACCTGCCATCAAAGATGATGTTACAAATGCGGGAGCAACATGGCATGACGAACCAGTTGTCGTTTGTGGTCATATTGTATCAAGCCGTAGACCAGACGACCTACCACACTATATGAGAGAGTATATTAAACTTTTAAATAAATAACCAAAAAACTGTAAAGCCTTTGCTTTACAGTTTTTCTTTTCTTCTGATTCAGTCTTCTTACATAGGATCATTACTATATAATATTTCTGTTTTTATCTTGTTTGTTAAATCATATATTTCGATATCATTCAACATTGCTCTCACACGTGCGCCAGCATCGTTTGATATTAATATAATCCGGTCACCCGTTTCATTCTGTTTATGTAATATGCTTGCTAAAATCTTTGCATCATTGTCCCTTTTATCAAAGCCTTGTCTAAAAAAGTATTCTGATGATGGCATTTCCATGTTTTGAATGATACGTTCCTCTGGCTTTAATTCAATTTCTTTTTGGAGAAATTGCTCAAAAAACTGATTTACCGTTTTTACTTGTCTTCTTAAATTAGGATTTGACTTCTTACCATCTATTTCAGCATAAATCGTATTCGTTAAATAGATGGGCATTTTATAGGTCTCAATCATTTGTGTAATCATATAAAAAGTAAAAGGATATAAAAACATATTTGTATCAAATGTTAATTTATAACCTTGGTCAACATATGCTTTAACTTCTTGTATATATTGATCTGCTAATTCTTTTTTATATTTTATATAGTTTAACCTTTTTGCTTGTTTTTCTTCATATTCAATTCTCAGTTCCGCTTCTCGTTCTTCCCTCATCTTACGTAACTCTTCTTGCTGTCGTTCAAATTCGATACGCTTTTTCGCCGCTTTCTCTCCTTTCCTCCGTCTAATCTCATTAACTAAGTCTTCTGTTTCTTGACGGTACATATCACGGTCTGCTCTTCTAATCTTCATCAAATATGGGATGAACAGCGCCAGATTGAAAAGTGTAATTATAAATGAAACCTTGAAAACAATTGGATCATTTCGCCTCATATAATCATTTATAATAAACATAAATGGGATGGCACCAATAAACATAAATAGACTAATCAAGAGTGCAAAAACATTTACTTTAATCTTTTGTTTTTCCTTCACATTCGCCCTTAATGCTAATAGATCAACTATAATCATGACAAGCGGATAAAAAATATACATCGTTATAATGTTTAAAATTGGAACAATACAAATCGCATGTAAGACTAGAGATAGCTTTTCTGATTTAAATGTTTTCATTTCTTCACCTCATTTATAACTATCATACATAATCTATAATAATATGGCACATTTTTATATAAAAAAGCAGCAAACCGCTCTGAACGGTTTGCTGTTTCGTCTAACGATTAATATAGAAAGCGCCTCGTCTATGTCTCGGACGATGGAAAAAGAAGGCACATAATAAAAACCACGCTATTCCCATCGCAACTGCCCCAATCACATCTGTAACGTAATGAGCATCTAAAATAACACGACTTAAGGCGACTAAGCCGATTAATGCAAAACATATAATCGTCCCTATTGACCGGGCTGTTAAGTGACTCATATGTCGTATGATCACATATAAAATAAATAGAAAGAAGATTGTTGCCCGCATTGTATGGCCACTTGGAAAGCTATAAGACTCTATATTGAATGTGTAATTAAACACTTCAATATGTTTTACTTCATTATCTGGCCGTGCACGTTGAACGATTTGCTTAGCAGCTAAATTAGTTACGACACCACCTACAGATACAACGAAGAAAAAGAAAAACAAGTTCCAATTTCGTTTAACTAGTAAATAAAGACCAATCAATACAGTTAACAGGAGGATCACCGAAGTTGATCCAAAAATCGAAATGACCTTCATCACCGACTCAACGCTCGTTCCTTCAAATTGAGTTGCCCAGTAACCTACATCTTCATCTAAAACCATACCTGGTGTTCCCGCCGTCATTAATGACACGAAAAAGAAAAGGACAAAGAAGACGAGAGCAGCTATAAGAAAACCTTTATTTTTCATCGACTCAAACCACACTTTCAATTTTGACTTCATATATTACTTCATTTTAGTTTATAAGATTTGTAAACAATTTACAATTATTAAAAAGAAAAAAACTTACAAACTTGTCAGTTTGTAAGTTTTTCATTCAATCCGTACTTATTTACGCTTTCCACGACGACTACGTGTTTTACTTTTACGATTTACCTCGTGTGAATACATCGCTTCTTTTGAGAAAATAACTCCTAAACTTGAAATCATTTATATCACTCCCGCATCTCTTTTCTATATCTTAATATACCATTGTTTATAACTTTTACACGCTTCTTGCTCACTTTTCAATACTTTGTCACAATGTCATTCACAAATTTGCCACAATCGCTTAATGGCAACGTTTTCATTGGTGTTTCCTTTATCTGGGTAAAGCAAATTTTCGATAATTTAGCCTATTCCAACTTGGTCTTCATGCTTACAAAAATAGATAATAATTGACAACTTATGTTAGCATATTATAGTATATGTATTTTTATGTATAGGGGCGAATATTTATTGTATAACTATTTAAAACAAAGACGGGTACATTTGTATATTTTAGGATTAGTCATTATGACACTTGGGATCGCACTATCTATTCAAGCACAACTTGGCACATCACCTTTCGATGCTGTACTCGTTGGTTTATACCGGACATTTGGCCTGACCATTGGAAGTTGGGAAATTGTTGTTGGGGGCTCAATGATCTTATGTAATGCTTTACTCGTCCGAAAAAGACCTGAGCTTTTTGCTATTTTAACATCACTCATAACAGGTATTGGCATTGATAGTTGGCTCGCATTAATTCGTCACTTCATTTATCCTACAAGCATAATTGGTCAATGGATTACGATGATTATTTCCTTTTTACTTATTGGCCTTGGCGTGTCGATTTACTTATTATCTTTTGTAGCACCAAATCCTATTGATCGTTCTATGGTTATTTTGTCTGACATAACAGGCCTCTCAATGACATACACACGTGCTATTATTAGTATTATTCTTGTTATCATTGCACTTTTCTTTAATGGGGCAGTTGGTGTTGGTACCTTAATTAACGCGCTATTTGTCGGTTATATTATTACCCTTTGCTTGCCACTTGTCGAAAAACTCTTTATTAAGGAGTCTGTTTATGACTAAAAAAATAACTGTTCAAGTTTATAAGTATGATGGTCAGCTTCATTATGAGTGGGAGGCTTATTTAGATGAGCGCTCTGACACATATGCCATTTTATATGAGTTCCCTAATCGAACATTAACCCATCACACACGTGGCAAAACATTTAGTTTCCCAACCTACTCTGTCGAATGGATTCCATTTGATGAATGGTTTACCGTCCATATCGGGATTGATCATAAGGGACATTTACAATACTACTGCAACATTTGTTTGCCACCGACTTATCGTGATGACATCATTTCCTTTATTGACCTTGATATTGACTTAATAAAAGAAGATGGTGAATGGACTGTTGTCGATGAAGATGAGTTTCAGTTACATCGCATAAAATATAACTATCCAAATGAAGTCATCAAACACGTCTTACATACACGAGATGATATTCTCTACCGAATCGAACATAAGCAATATCCTTTTAACGGATTTTTACATCATTACGTGAAAAAGCTATCCACCAAATAGTGGATAGCTTTTCTATACGTCCATAAATACTTCTTCTAATGTTTTTTCGCGTGTTTTTATTTCATAAACTTTATATTCTTCTTGAACTAAGTAAGCAACTAAGTCTGCTACTTCATCTTTCTTTTCTGCATGAAGTACGACACCTTCTTCAATCTCATGATCAAATACCATTTGAAATGGTAACTGCTCAATCCTTTCAAGTGATAATTTCGGCTTTGTAATCACCGTTATCTGAGCACTTTCCGATTGTTCCTGTTTCAGTGCTCGTGGTGTATCTAACTTTTTAATGACCCCTTCACTTAAGATAGCTACTCGATCACTTACTTTATCAATCTCATCTAAGTTATGTGATGTCAGCATAATCGTTTTCCCAGACTTTTTAAGGCTCTCAACTAATTTCCGGATATGGATAGCTGATTCCGGGTCAAGTCCTGATGTTGGTTCATCTAATATAATAAACTCTGGTTTACCTAAAAGAGCTTGAGCAATACTTAGCTTCTTCCGCATACCGAATGAATAATCTTTTATCTTTCTATATTCCGCACCATGTAAACCAACTGAATGCATGAGTTCGATCAGCTCTTTCTTCGGCCGTTTATCCTCTGTCAATTCAGCCATATATTTCAAGAAATGTAAACCTTTCATATGTTCATACAAGTTAGATACGTCTGGCATGACACCGATTTGACGCTTAACTCGGTTTAATTGATCATCAGTTTGTCCAAAGATCGTAAAAGCACCAGATGTTTTATGTACAATACCTGCTATCGCATGAATAAGAGTTGATTTACCAGCCCCATTTCGACCAACGAGGCCAAATACTTCGCCACGTTTTATGTCAAAATCGATTCCTTTTAAAACGTCTACCTTTCCATAACTTTTCCTTAAGCCTTTTACTTCTAAAATAGCTTCCATTATAAATCCCTCTTTTCCATAAGGTATGTTGCAACAATAAAGAAGATGACACCAATGACAAGCGGAATGAGCATAAGTGCCGAACGATCTTCAAGATAGTAGTAAGGTAATACATATTTAAATGGTAAGAAATATACTTTATCACTGGCTAAGCTCATCATACCTAAAATCGGAATCACTACCCCTAAAAACATTCCTAAAAACATCGTCGCCAATGACTTTTTAACGAGCGTTGATAATAGTAAAGCAGCTGTAACAACATAGAACATAAAGATTAACGATGATAAATAATCATCGATCGACCATGATTTTGTAACGGTAAATATAAGGACATAAGATAACGTAATCGTAATAACCCAAAATAAATAATTTCCAATTAACTTGCCGACCATAATGTCTCGCATGGAACGTTTAGACACAATTAAGCGTATTGTTTTTAATTCAACTTCCTTATTAATTGCTTGATGTGCAATTGAAAACCCAAATAAAAACCCAAAAAATAAGATGATAAAAGAGACAGCTAAACTATAGATAGCTGACTCTGTTACCTCTCCGCCCAATAATAAATCACGAACGAGGCCGTCATTATCATTAAAGAATGACGCTGTTTGATAAGAAACAAATGTAATAAATAAAATAATTAAAATGGATCGAATACTTTTAATCACATCGATAAATTCTCGCTTCATAATTGATAGCATCTTCACATACTTCCTCTCTTCTAATATGCATCTATTGTATAATGCTCTGCTCGTTCTTTCCTTAGCTTTACAAAAACTTTATAAAAAAATATGTAATACCATGTCGGCATTACATATCACCATTGTTTTCAACTAATTTATATTTACTCTCTAGCACACAACTTCCAATAGCTAGCAGAACTGCCATGATTAATATGACACCTGGCGGGACGACGACAGATTGAACAATGATATTGACAAGCATTAATACGATTAAGTTTTCTACAAAGTTAAGACCAAATTCAATCGTCATTCCTTCTAATTTCGTCCGAGCATATGCCATGGCAAATGTAATCAAACCACCAAATAATAATTCCGTAAAAAGCCCAATGATAAATAATAAACCTACAAAATAGCCTAAAGACCATAAGGAATCATATTCAACATTAAATAGAACAAATAAGCCACCTATCGTTGTGTAAAAAATGGAAAAGACAGCGATGAGTGTTACACATACAAAGATTGATAAAAAGGCAAAGCCTATTATTTTTTTAACATTCATTCTTACACCTCAACATCTTACTGCTCATAATCTATACCCTCTCACTGAACAAAATAATCATAGCCATTCTTCAATAACAATGAAATCGTTACGACAATATATAATATACGAACATAGCCACTGCCTTTTTTAATCGCAAATCGGGAACCTACAATAGCCCCTGCAATTTGGGCAAATCCCATGATGAAACCGTATATAAAAACGACTTCTCCTAACATTAAAAACATGACGAGGGCACCGATATTACTCCCGAAATTGAGTAATTTAGCATTTCCTGCTGCCTTTAAAAAATCATAACCGATAAATAGAAAGGCAAACATTAAAAATGAACCTGTCCCTGGACCTAAAAATCCATCATAAAGTGAAATGAAGAAGATGACCGATAAAAATAAGATTACCTTTCCCAAGGATAATTGTTTAACACGTGATATATCGCCCCACTCTTTATTTAATAAGGTATAAACAAGAACACCTAACAACATGATTAACATGAGTGGTTTCAATACTTCTGGATTCATTAAAGAGACAAGCCAAGCGCCTATCATAGCTCCTATAATAGTAAGCGGAAAAATTTTACTAATCGATCTCATATCTAATTGACCTGACCGCCAAAAAGTGACCGTACTTGTAAATGAGCCCATCGTACTTGCTAATTTATTCGTCGCAACGGCACTAGCAGGTGGTAAACCGGTAAACAATAAAGCGGGTAGTGCGATTAAGCCGCCCCCTCCAACAACTGAATCTATAAAGGCAGCTAAAAATCCAAAACCAATTAAAATAATGAGTGTCTGACCATCCAAGGCAAATTCCATTTTTTGTTCGTCCTTTAATTGTAATTAGGTTCATGGTATCGATATTCGACCATTTTGTAAATAAATTTACATTAAATTTTCACAATTTAAAAATAGTCATTTACTTGTAACGCTTACAATGTTGCCTTTAAATTTAAGCATGTTACAATAGACTAAATCGACTTTCTATTTTCATATAATCGTAGGAATATGGCCTACAAGTTTCTACCGATTTACCGTAAATAAATCGACTATGAGAAGAGAAGATGAGTAGTTTAGCTATTCATTTATTGAATGAACTTTTTCTTACTCGAAAAAGCCTCTTCTTACTTGAGTTTTATTTGAATTGGCTTTTTGCGAGTTTTTTTATATTTTATATGAAAAATAAGTCGAAAAAACGAAGATTTCACATTAAAGGAGCTCATGAGATGAACGCTTTACAAAAAAAGATTTTAGATCACGGCACCGTTTTACCTGGTAATGTTTTGAAGGTAGACTCTTTTTTAAATCACCAAATCGATCCTCATTTAATGAAAGTCATTGGGGAAGAATTTGCAGAACGTTTCAAAGATAAAAACATCACGAAAGTTTTAACATTAGAATCATCTGGAATTGCACCTTCTGTTATGGCGGGGATTGCTTTAGATGTTCCAGTTATTTTTGCACGCAAAAGAAAGTCCTTAACTTTAGTTGATAATTTATATACGGCAGAAGTTTATTCATATACGAAACAAACATCAAATGAAATCTCTATTTCAAAAGATTACATTCATGAAGGTGATCATGTTTTAATTATTGATGACTTCTTGGCAAACGGACAAGCTGCTCTTGGTTTAGTTGACCTTGTTAAGCAGACAGGTGCTCATCCTTCTGGTATTGGCATCGTCATTGAAAAAGGATTCCAAGATGGTGGGAAAATGTTACGTGAAAAAGGATTTCACGTGGAATCATTAGCAATTGTCGAATCATTAGACAATGGGCAAGTCACATTTAAACAAGAGGATTCACAGTCATTATGAAATCTTTCACATTAAGTATTCAACATTTGCTTGCTATGTATGCTGGTGCTATTTTAGTTCCTTTAATTGTTGGAACAGGTATTGGACTCAATTCAGAACAGTTAACTTATCTTGTTGCCATTGACATATTAATGTGCGGGGTCGCAACCTTGCTTCAAGTCGTCAACAATCGTTTTTTCGGAATTGGTTTACCGGTTGTACTTGGTTGTACTTTTACTGCTGTTGGGCCAATGCTACACATCGCTGGTAGTTATGGTATCTCCGCAATCTACGGTGCCATTTTAGTCTCAGGCTTATTCGTTATTTTAATTTCGAGTGTTTTTGGCATGCTCGTTCGCTTCTTTCCTCCCATTGTCACAGGGTCTGTTGTTACGATTATCGGAATCACCTTAATTCCAGTAGCAATAAACAATATGGGTGGCGGACAAGATGCAGCTGACTTTGGTTCTTTAACGAATATCGCCTTATCATTTGGAACCTTGCTCTTTATTATTGTCGTTTATCGATTTACGAAAGGATTCACACGATCCATTGCAATTTTACTCGGTTTAGTTGTTGGTACCATTGGAGCGGCAGCTCTAGGCAAGGTAGATTTTTCAGCTGTATCTGAAGCATCTTATCTTCATATGGTACAACCATTTTACTTTGGAATGCCTACTTTTCATTGGTCGGCAATTATAACGATGATTTTAGTTGCTATCGTATCATTAGTAGAATCAACTGGTGTCTACTTCGCATTAGGTGATATAACAGATAAAAAATTAAAAGAAAAGGATTTAGCTAAAGGATACCGAGCAGAAGGAATTGCTATTTTCTTTGGCGGGATTTTTAACGCCTTTCCTTATACAGCCTTTTCACAAAATGTCGGTCTAATGCAAATGACTGGTGTTAAATCCCGCCGGGTTATTATGTTGACAGGTGGCTTGTTAATTGTACTTGGATTTGTCCCTAAGCTTGCCGCTTTAACGACAATCATTCCTGAGGCTGTTTTAGGTGGAGCTATGCTGGCTATGTTTGGCATGGTCGTCGCACAAGGGATTAAAATGTTAAGTACTGTCATTACAGAATCAAGTGAGAACTTAATGATTATTGCTTGCTCTATTGGGATGGGCTTAGGTGTCACAGTCGCACCAGATTTATTTAAACAATTTCCTGAAAGTATCCAAATTTTAACGAGTAATGGAATTGTTGCTGGAAGCTTTACTGCAATCACCTTAAATATCATTTTTAATATGATTCCATCTAAACAATTAAAAGCAAGACAAGAAAATAACGATGAAATTGTCGAATCTCATTCACATTAAAGACTTTAAGCGTTCAGTTAATCTGAACGCTTTTTTATTACATAAATGTAAGGTTTATGAAAGCTTATCCGATTTTCCCTTGGCAAGATGACCGATATAATAAAGGTGTTACTATAAATCAAAGGATGTGTCATATAATGAATAAAATATATCTTGCTCTTGGGCTAGTCTCTATCTTATTATTAGCAGCGTGTAGCCCTCAACCCCTTCAAACATTTGGGACAGATAAATATTATGTAAAAGTAAATCAAGATGGCGATGTTGATGAGCATGGAAGATTCCATTATGTTATAGATGGAGCTGATAAAGACGGGGATATCAAATCGTTAGTGTTCAGTGCCAATAAAAATTTAAAGTATGATCATTTCTTAATGATTTACTTTAAAGATGATGAAGTGATCACTTATAAAGAAGTATCTGAAGAAGATATCCCTGAAGAAGCCTTAAATGCTATTCATTCATAAAAACAGAGAGCCTATGCTCTCTTTTTTTATTTGGCTATTTTTAAATAAATCGTCGTCCCATTCGGATCAATGACTGCACAATCATGGTTTATCTTTACTTGATTCCCTTGCTTTTCTAATCGATCTATTGCAGCTTGTCGTTTTTCTTGCCTTGGATAATAGATCGTAAAGGACTGTAAGCCGACTGTCGTCTCATCTCCATCTGGTAAGAATGGACCGCCCCACGTATTAAAAGCAATATGGTGATGATAACCATTGTCTGCTACAAATAAAGCTTGATCAGCTAATTGGCTAACAAGCTGAAAGCCTAATCCTTGAACATAAAAATGCTCCATTTCTTTAAGTCGAGTTGTTTGTAAATGGATGTGTCCGATCACTGTATTTAGTGGAAGAGTTTGCCAACCCTCTAGGCTAGCTTCCTTTAACAAATCATGGAAGTCAACAGCCTTAGTGTCCATATCAACCATATCTTTCTGCCATGTCCATGTACGATAGTCACGATCAGCGTAGACTTCAATTCCATTTCCATCTAAATCGTTAAAATAAATCGCTTCACTCACAAGATGATCTCCAGCGCCAATCGGAATTTGCATGTTACTTAGATGCTTCACAAAGTCTACTAAATGGCTTCTTGTTGGTAATAAAATAGCAAGATGAAAAAGCCCTGTCGTCCGCTTCACTTCTGAAGGCTTTTCTATTTCTTCTAGTGAAATTAAGCAAGTTTTCCCATCAGCAGTCAAGTCGACCTGCTTTTCACTTTCACGTAAGATACGAAAAAGAAATATAGCTTGATAAAACTGAATCGCCTCTTGTAAATTTGCCACTTTTAAAGTGACCTCACTGACATATGTAGTCGGCTTTTCATGAAAGCGCATCGTCATCCCTCCTTTTATCCATAAGCTTATAGCTATTTTATTTTATTGGCAAATCTTTCGTTTACATCGACCTTTTAAAGGGTAAACTATATAAGAATATTAGGAGGGATAAAGATGATACAAAAAAGAAGTTATCCAGTCATCGCCTTAATGTTTTTACTTACAATCCTCTTAGCTGCCTGTAGCAATGATAGCAATAATAATGTCAATCAACAGACTAACAATGACAACAATATAGTAAATAATGAGACGAATGATATGAATGACAATCAAAATACCAGTGATCTTGAAGAGGCAAGCAGCCAAGACGATATGAAAGAGATGATGCAAGCCTTATCTTTTGATGAAATAGAGATTGAAGTTGAATACGACAACAATCTTGAGTTTGAAGCGGAAATTGACCATCATCAAAATGGTGATATTGATGCTGAGATTGAGGATGAAATAAATGGGATTGATATTGACGATGATATCGAAGCCTTTAATTATCTCTATCCTTATATGAAGCAATTAGATATCAGTCAAGATAGTGATAGAGATGATGTCATCAATCAAGTTCTCGATGTATTTGAACTGGATAAAGATTATAAACAAATCGAAATTGAAGTCAGCTTTGAAGACGGAGTTGAAATCGAGTTTGAAGACCAATAAGACAAAACTAGAATGATCCCTTTTATCGGATCATTCTAGTTTTTTTATCTTTTATTTAACGTGTACCACCACCGGCACCTCCACCAAAGGAGCCACCGCCTCCACCAGACGATATACTTGATGAGCCACCACTGCTTGAGATAACATTCGTACTAAATGAATTCGTATGTGTAATCATATATGGATAGAAAAATGTTTCCTTTTCAAAATTCGGATAGACTTTTCGGAATTGATCAAGCGCTTTCGTTGAAACCCCTAATAAGGCAGACCAGATAATTAATTCATCTAAGTTTTCAACACGATCGGTTTCATAACTTGAAAAATCTTTTAAATAATGTTTAAAGTAATGTAATTTTTCTACGAGCAGTCTTCCTTTTCCAGTATAAATATAGTCTGTATATGGAATAAACAAAAAGCGGCGTTTCACTTTTTCTAAATAGTCCTGCTCAACTAAATAATCACGCGAATGATCTTTAATATGTTTAAACCATTCATTAAATTCAGTCGTATGCTTGCTACCAAATGTTTTTAAAGTTGGTTCATCTAAGATTCCATTTTCATCGACAGCTTGCATTAATAAGTCATATAATTCTTTTTCAAATTCATCCATCTCATAGTCTTGATCGGTAAATGTCATTTTGATCGATTCACTTTTAAAGACGGTACCGACTGTATCTTCTTCAACCTTAATGACACCTTCACGCATCCATCTTAATAAAAGCATTGAAAAGACATCACTCATATTTGTTATATAACGTTTGTCTAATAAAAAAACAAGATTTAAAGGGTTACCTTCAAATGGAATATCTTTCGTATATTCTTTGCTGTCAATTGGAACATAGTTCTTTTCCAGTTTTCTAAAATAAGTAAAATACATGACAAATCCCATAATAATGATGAATGGAATCAATATAATAAGTCCAATGATCATCAAGGGACTAGACGAGTCCTTATCTGCATTTTCAGCCATAAAGTTTTCATAATCTTTATCAATAATATCTGCCGTTTGAAAACTTCCTTCAGCAAACTTAATGAGGACAGTTGCATATTGACTCGATGATAAAGCCTCATTACTTTCTATAAGTAATTTGCCATTTTCAACAGTTAAATCACCTTCAAAACCAAAGGCATCGACTTCTTCATCTTCAATCACACCATTTGTTCGCACAATAGTTATCCGCAAATGTTCAGGTGGAATATTCGTCTCACTATTGACCAGCTGCCAATACAAGATTTGAGCATCGTCTAATTGTTTGATCATATCTGTGATTGTATAGGTCAATTCGTATTCGTGCTCACCATAATCACCGATTCCCCAAGCCAATTCATAGCCATTTTTCGTTTCAATGATTCCACTTTTCCCAGCTTTTTCTTCACGACTTTGATCAAGATCCCAATCATCAACATGTTCAAATGTTTGGCCATTTTCTTTCACTGTAAATTGAGTAATTTCTGATTGACTAGGGTTATCAATGACGATATAGTTCTCTGTTCCTTCTGATAAATGAGCCACTCTTCTTTCAGTTACAATACCTTTACCATCTTCATCTATCTCTACATGAATATCTAATTCTTTTAAACTATGCTTTGCATAAGCGACATCATTTGTCAGCGGTAAGATAAAAATCGATAACACAACTGTCAGTACGACCAATAGTCGTCTCTTCATCATAAATCCTCCTACATTTTTACCTTCTTTCTCTTTAGTATAACAAGCAAATACCCTTAATCTAGAAACTTTATAAAAATTTCATAAAAAAAAGCAAGTGTCCTAAAAGACACTTGCCCATTTCATCTCATTAGTAAAACTCGCTATAAATAACTGCATCATACCGATCAGTCATCGCATTTGTCGGAACAATAATTTTAATTGCTACAACGTCCGTTCGGTCTATATCTTCCTCAAACTCATATGTATCATTTGCTTTCACGGTTTCACGGATTACTTCCTTATCCTTGTCATCATCTTCTATTATAAACGAAATTTCTGTATCTACATCATGTGTATTATAGTACATCGCCTTTATTTTTGTATATTGATAATCGATGTTCAATCTCAGTTCCTGATCACCCATCGTATCTTTTTTCACACCTAGAATTTCGTATGTATCGCCTTTGATTGTTGAATAATTACTGTCTGATGTCACATTAAAGTCACCCATAGACATCCCACCACCTGTTTCAACACCATCTAAATAGACGGCTTCCGTTCTTTCACCAAACTGAACTTCTTTATCTTTTCGAACAAAAGTGACTGGTGTGTAGAATGCACGCTCTAACATACGTTCAGGTAAGTAAAGTCGTTCATTGTATTCAATAAAGTAAAAGTCATCATCTTCCGGATTATAATAATGATCTTCTTCACCTAAATACAATTCATTAACATCTAAAACAGCACCTTCTGTTTCTTCATGTTCGGCTTCATATGTATAGTCTGATTTACCTTCAAACACTTCAGCATACTGTTTATCTAGTTGAAAGTCCATTTCAAAATCAACTAACTCACTTACGATGTCATAAGCATAAAAGTTTTCTTGTTCATGTTCGATAAGTAATCCTTCTGTTTCTACCTTTTCTTCTTCAGTATCTAATAATATAGTATCAACTTCAAGCTCTCTTATCTCATCCGCAAATGTTGGTTCTTCTTCTTCGATTTCTGCTTCATTTTCTTCATCATTATTGTTATTCATGTCATTCTCATTGTTGTTATTTTCTTCTGTTACGTTGTCATTAACATTATCTACATTATTCGTGTCATTCGCATCTGATTTTTTAAACAAACCACAGCCTGACAGTAAAATAAGTATCATTGCAATTAAAATTGATCTTTTCATCATGCCACCCCTATATATATGATTGATAGTGTTTTTTATCGTGACAGTTGTGATATAGATAGTCAAATTATTTTGTGCTTTTTCCAAATAAATGATTAATTTGGACTATATAAAAAGATGCATGATATTCCCTAAGTCCTAAACAAAAAAACTCCTCTATCAAAGAGGAGTTTCATTAATATGCTTCCAAATAAATACGAAAATCTGCCCCAGGATTAATAATCGTTCCTTTTTCGTTATCGATGAAAAAAGTAATTCGCTTTTCACCTTTCACATCAATTTCAAACTCTAGTTTTTCCCCTGGTTTAACACGTTCATTTAGCATGTCTTCTTTATCCGTTGTTTCTATTGTAAATTGTAAATCAAATTCGTTTTCATTATAAAGGAAACCTTTTAGCTCACTATAAGCGTATTGAGCACTTAAGGTAGATAATTCAAAAGCTGGTGTATTTTTCGAGTAACCGATCGCCTCATATTGCTTCCCATCAACTTCCGTCAATTCGTCATCTCGTGTAAAGCCACCTTCAATGACACCAAAACCAACAGCAAAATCGAGTTCATCGATATATAAAGGCTCACTGCGTAAACCTATTTCTAATCGGTTATCCGCCTCAACTAAAGTAAATGATTCACGAAACATTCGTCTAGCAATATTGGTCGGAATAAATAATTCATCATCATATTCTAGAAAATCAATATTGTTAAATAAATCACGTTTAACGATATCATCAACATAATCAAGTTTTACTTCACTCACTTCAACGATACCTCCACCGTCATCTGTATGTAAAGGTTCGTGATCAAAGGTATTCTCACCTTCATCTAAGCTAAATGTTTGTTCTGCTTCATCATAAGTCATGTTAAAGTCAATGGCATTTAAAACCGTATTAGCATGAACATATGATTTATCATCATACTCAATGACAGCACGTTCATAATCGAGTTTGATTGATTCTTGATCATACAATATATCTTCCACATCAACAATTGTCACTTCCGCTTGAAATGAATCGTCATCGACCTCGTCATTTTCATTATCATTTTTCTCTTCATTATTCTCTTCGGTATCATTATTTTCATTTGTTTCTTCATTCAATAAATTGTCATTTTCCTTTTGATCAACAAATGTATTATCTACATTACATCCCGTTATGATCATTAACATGACAAAGATACCGATTAGTTGTTTCTTCATGATTACACCTCTAATTTCAATCCGTCATACAAATTATCATTATACCATACTTTCCCACGCACTGTTCATTCCAGCTAAACGCCCTGTCACGAGGGCAGATGTAATGTTGTATCCCCCAGTATAGCCGTGGATATCAAGTATTTCACCACAAAAATAAAGACCTGACATTATTTTTGAAGCCATTGTGCTAGGGACAATTTCTTTCGTACTGACGCCACCACCTGTTACAAAGGCTTTTTCAATTGGCAAGGAGCCATGTACTTGAAAGGTGAAATGCTTCAATGTCTCAACGATATAAATAATTTCTTCTTTTGAAATATGTGCCCCTTGTTTGTCTGGGTCAATCTCGCCTTTTTGTAAAATGAATAAAGCTAGCCGCTCTTCGACCCATTGTTTCAATATATTTTTAATGGCTTTACGCGCATCTTCTTGAATGTTAGCAAGTAATTGATCTTGTAGTTCATGTTTTGCAATTTGCGGGAAGATATCTAATTCCATTGTGACTGATCGTTTGCCTTTCATCAATTCCTTCACGACAAATTGAGAACAACGTAAAGTCGCTGGACCTGATATACCTAAATGGGTAAAAATCATATCCATCTCATGGGTAATTATTTTCTTCCCCTTTTCATTTAAAACAGATAAGGCAACTTGACGCAAAGATAATCCTTGTAGGCTTCTTCGTTTAATGAATGACTCACGAGATGTTAAAGCAACCTCAGTTGGGTACAAGTCAGTAATCGTATGTCCTGCTTGTTTAGCCCATGGATAGCCATCACCAGTCGAGCCGGTATGTGGTACCGATTTACCACCAACTGCAAGGACGACTGCTTTCGCCTTTACCTTTTCCCCACTTTGTAAATGGATAAGATGACCTTCATTTCCATATTCAATCGTTTGAACAGGGGTATTTTCACGAACGACAACACCAAGTTCATGCAAACGATTGACCAAGGTTTGAACAACCGACTTAGCTGAATTCGACACGGGAAACATCCGTCCATGATCTTCTTCTTTTAAAGCAACACCTAATCCTTCGAAAAAATCAATAATATCTTCGTTATTAAAAATCGAAAAAGCACTATAAAGAAAGCGCCCATTGCCTGGAATGTTTTTAATGACTTCATCTTCCGGTAAACGGTTGGTGACATTACATCGCCCACCGCCTGATATGGCTAATTTATTTCCTAACTTATTCCCTTTTTCAATTAAGCATGTTTTTGCACCTTGCTCTTGTGCTGATAAGGCAGCCATCAAACCGGATGGCCCGCCCCCTATAACAATGACATCGTAATCCATTTTATCCAACCTCTCTTTATCCGATTATAACATGTCATAAATAGCTTAAAGGATAACATTTTCATGTTATCCTTTATGGTCATTTAGCTTTTTATATATATGAAGCAATTGTTCTTTTTCCTGCTTCGTTAAGGCTTCAAACATTTGACTTCTCAGCTCGTGGCCTTCCTTATTTGCCCTTTCTAACACAGCTCTTCCTTCATCCGTAATATCTAATAAGATATTGCGCCGATCATTTGGATCTTGCATGCGAATAGCAAATTGACGCTTGACGAGTTTTTCAGATAAATGGGTAACCGTTGGCGGTGTTAAACCGAGTTGTTTGGCAATTTCAGATGGGCGGGCTTGTCCCTTCGTCATTAAATAGCCTAACATTAAGACGTGGGATATGCCTAAATCCTCTTTAAAAATTTTATTCCACTTCACAATAAGGCCATTTGTAAACTTGTCCATATTATGTAATATTTCAAATACCGTCTGCTCTCCCATGCAAATCCCTCCTCTACCTATCATTATATAAAAAAAGATTAGGAATAGGTATCAAACCTACTCCTAATCCTTATATTCAGACTATTGTGCCGAAAACCCACCATCAATGACAAGTTCCGCTCCCGCCATATAGCTTGATTCATCAGAAGCTAAAAAGAGAACTGCTTCGGCGATGTCTTTCGGTAATCCTAAGCGTTGTAAAGGCGTCATTTGAATAAGTTGATTGAGTAATTCCTTTGAATCTTGTAAAGCGTCTGTCATAGGGGTTTCGATAATACCCGGGAATAAGGTGTTCACCCGGACACCATGTCGGCCAAACTCAGTTGCCGCTGCTTTTGACATAGCTCTAACCGCACCTTTTGACGCTGTATAAGCATTAAACCCTTGACCAATTTGGGCTGTATAAGAAGAAATGTTAACGATGGAACCTTTACTCTTTTCAATCATATGTGGTGCCACATGTTTCATGCCTGCAAAAGCACCATAACCATTAATGGATAACATCAGATCCCAATCTTCCTTTGTAATTTGATCGAAAGGTTTTTCTGAAGCAATACCGGCATTATTAACTAGAATATCAATTTTACCAAACTTTTCTTCGACTTCTTTCACTAAATTAGCCCACGAGTCATCTGATGCAACATCTAAATACATACCATAAACATTCGCTTTTTCACTCGCTTTATTTAAAGCTTCTTCATTAATATCAGCAGCGATGACAGTTGCCCCTTCAGCAACAAATAAATCAACAATTCCTGCTCCAATTCCAGATGCGCCGCCTGTTATAATCGCTACTTTTTCATTTATTCTACCCATCTTAACTCAACTCCCTTTCTTTACTTAGACGTCTAACTATCTACAACTTATTTTATACATAATAAGCTTGTCTTGCTAGGGGTTTAGACATTCGTTCAATCATTTCTCTAAATATTATGTCACTTTTATGACAATGTAAAAAAATGAGTTTCAATATGATTATTCCCTTAAATTTGGTATCCTTAAACATAAGTTGAGAGTGAGGGATAAAGGTGAACTACTTAATAGTCGGTTTAGGTGGAGTTCTTGGAGCAAATCTAAGGTATTTAATGACGACTTTATTCATAGACGAGTCTGTCTTTCCAATTGATACATTCATTATCAATACAATGGGTGCTTTTTTATTCGGCTTATTATTTCACTATTTTCATCAAAGAAAATCATCCCGACTCGCCTTAATGATTAAAACCGGTATTTTAAGTTCATTTACGACTTTTTCAACTTTCTCAATCGAAGTAGTCCAATTATTTGATGGTCAGTTTAAAATAGCCATAGTTTATATTTTATCAAGTATCATCTGCTCACTTGCTGCATTTATATGTGGAATGAAGGTGATGAGATGATGATTTATATAAGTATTGGAGCATTTTTTGGTGCAATGTTACGCTATTTTATCGACCAACAAATTAAGTTACATGTAAAAAGTCAATTTCCTTTGGCAACTTTAATTGTTAATATAAGTGGTGCTTTTTTTATCGGTATCCTTTTCAGTCAACAAGTAAGTGATGAATGGATGGCTATTTTAGCCCTCGGTTTCCTTGGGTCCTTCACTACTTTTTCTACATTGACCATGGACATTGTAACCTTATATGCGAATAAACGGCCTTATCTATTACTTCTTTATTTATCTAGTACATTTATCGGTGGTATCTTCCTTTGTTACATGGGCTATAACATATAAAAAGAGTCTTGAACTCAATCGTTCAAGACTCTTCTTTATCGTTGTTTACGGTATTCTTCTAATTGTTCTTGGAAACAGAATTGAACAATTTTCGTACGGTCTGCTTCATCAATATTAACAAATTGAACGAACACTTTTTGCTCATGACCTTCTGTTTCTAAACGGACAACTTCGCTTTCCACTGACAATTCCTGAGGTGTTTTTCCAACCATTAATTGTAGATGATTCGTGAATTTGTCGCCAATATTTAAAGCAATGTGAGCCGGTAATACAACACACATGCCCCCACCACTTAAATTGACTGTCTTTGTTTCATGAAGTTCATCTAAATGAATCTTGATTTCGGTTTCGATATCAACACGCACATAAGCTCTTCTTTGAATCCGCTTAAATTGCTCTGGTAAATTAAACTCATAAACCATTTCTTCTCCATCATCAATTGACAAAAGTTCTGATTCAAATTGATATACTTCCCCATCTTCTTCAATAAGGACGATATTGAATAGTGTCCCTTGTTTAAAGGCTGATTCATCTATCTTACCTTCACCAACCGGCCGCTCGACTTGGAATGTTTCAACTTGATCATTATAGTCTACAATCGTCGTTTGAAAAGGATATATGTCTTGTACATTTTGTTCAAAAATTGGTTCAATTTGCAAATTTTGTCCTACGGAAAGCATGAACAATCTCCTCCACACATATATATTTGTGTTATTTACTTTTACTATACTTCTTCTATAAATATTATCATATATATATGCTTGATTCTACTTTAATTGCGATTAGCATAAAGAGAGGATATGATGTAAATTTTTCGTCCGATCTTCTCGAGGGATAAATTGTCTAATATTATCTTTATCAAAACCTATTTGTATTTTATGGTCACCAACAATAATTGGTTGGCGTAATAATTTTGGATGTTGATGAATTAGCTCGTACAACTCTTTTAATGGAATCGTATCTAAGTCAAGGTTTAATTCTTGATAAATATTTGATCGTTTTGAAATGATATCATCTGTTCCACCTTCAGTTAAGCTTAAAATCATGCGAATTTCATCTTCTTTGACAGGGTGTTTAATAATGTCTCGGAAAACAAATGGGATATTATGATTCGTTAACCATTTCTTTGCCTTTCGTGTTGATGCACAAGAGTATCCGTATATAATCAATTCCACCTTGATCACCTTTCCCAGCTTTTTAATTTAGTATTTACATCTTTCCTGTTTATCTATACATCTTTTCGTTCGAAACCATTTCTCACCAAGTTAAGTTGGATTTGAAACTGTTCAATAACTTGTTCTAATGGTATTTTTTGCACATATTTATTCACGATTGTTTTAATAAATATGGACATCATAATTTGCATCATAAAAACTAATTCTTCATCATTTGTGATATTCAATTTATCTTTACGAACATATTGCTTTATTTCATCATAATGTTTACTCAAGGCTTGCATATCAAGTGATCCAAAAAAATGATTCCCTGAGCGATAATCCATATTAATAAAGACATTTCGATAAAACTGTTCACTTTCCTTTTCATTTTCCAATTCTTTAATCAGACCTTCAAAATTTTGTGCTAATGCTTGAAATAAATCACCATCATATTTTTTTAATGAGTCAACAAAGGTTCGTTGGCGATATAAAGATATTTCCTGCAACAAGTAATGATAAACATCGGCCTTATCTTCAAAATATTGATAAAAACTCCCTCTAGGAATATTAGCTTCCTTCACAATATTAGCGATTGATGCTTCAGCAAAGGCTGCTCGCGAAAATTCCTTTTTAGCAGCATGAATTAATGTTTCTCTTTTTTCACTCGGTAAATTAAAAAATGTTTGTTTCGGCAAACCGAACCCCTCTTTTCATTTCCAGTTAGACCTCGGTCGTCAATATGTGACAAAGTGTCACTTTCTATTTATGATTATATATGACAGATTGTCACATGTCAATATATTTATGACAAGTTGTCACTTTCAATTGTGGCACATTTATTTCATTCTTTATTTAGTGGTTGTGAACGCTCACATTTTGCTTTTATTTTTGTTATACTTAATATACAAAGAGCTTTAGGAGGGATAGGTCATGAAGCAAGTTTATACATCTTATGAAGAGGTTGTTTCTGATATTCAAGATGGTGCAACGATTATGGTTGGCGGCTTTGGTCTCTGTGGTATTCCAGAAAACTTGATCGACGCACTCGTTAAACGCAATGTAAAAGATTTAACGATTATTTCTAATAATTGTGGGGTCGATGATTTCGGTCTTGGCTTACTACTTAAAAATAAACAAATTAAAACAATGATTGGTTCTTATGTTGGAGAAAACAAAGAGTTTGAACGCCAAGTCATTGACGGAACAATTGACGTTCAATTAACACCGCAAGGAACACTTGCTGAAAAAATCCGTGCCGGTGGTGCTGGAATTCCAGCCTTCTATACGCCAGCAGGTGTTGGTACGCCGATTGCTGAGGGGAAAGAAGTCCGTACATTTAATGGAAAAGAATATTTATTAGAAGAAGCTTTACATGCTGATTTCAGCTTTGTGCGAGCGCTTAAAGGCGATAAAATGGGGAACTTAGTTTATAACAAAACAGCCCAAAACTTTAACCCTATCATTGCAACTGCTGGTGATGTCACTATTGCAGAAGTTGAAGAACTTGTCGAAGTTGGTGAAATCGATCCAGCTGATGTACACACACCGAGCATTTATGTCCAGCGCATCATTCAAGGTGATCAGGAAAAACGAATTGAACGTCTGACAACCCGTGAGGCAGAATAAGCCGCGTTTGAATACATGCTAAAAACGAGCTGTTTATTCATCTTGGACGGGTGAGGTCATTTTTCATAAAAGAAAGGGTGGTTATCGTGGCAAAAGCATTGCAACGTGAGAAAATTGCACGTCGTGCGGAAAAAGAGATTAAAGATGGTTATTATGTGAACTTAGGCATTGGGATGCCAACTTTAGTCGCTAACTTTATTTCTGATAATAAGGATGTTATTCTTCATTCTGAAAATGGTTTGCTTGGAACAGGGAGATATCCAACTGAGGATGAAGTAGATGCTGATTTAATCAATGCTGGGAAGGAAACGGTGACGACGATTCCTGGAGCGGCTTTTTTTGATAATGCGGAATCCTTTGCAATGATTCGTGGTGGACATGTTGATTTAACTATTTTAGGTGGGATGGAAGTTTCTGAAACAGGTGATTTAGCTAATTGGATGATCCCGGGTAAAATGATTAAAGGGATGGGGGGCGCTATGGATATTGTTCACGGGGCTCGTGAAGTCATTATTATTATGGATCATGTTACACGTGATGGGGCTCCGAAAATTTTGCAAGAATGTTCTCTCCCATTAACAGGTAAAGCTGTCGTCAATAAAATCATTACGGAGCGCGCGGTTATTTCTGTAACAGATAAGGGGCTTGTTTTAGAAGAAGTTGCTGATGGTTTTACAGTTGATGATGTCATTGAATCAACTGAGGCTAAGCTTCATTTAAGTGAGACGCTTAAAGAAGCAGCTTACTAAAGATTTTATTTTCTGTTATAATGATGATAATTCCATAGATTGTTTTCTACTAGGGGTGCCTTTCGGCTGAGAGGATGTTGATCACATCTAACCCTTGAACCTGATCTAGTTCATACTAGCGGAGGGAAGTAGCGTATATTTTCAGCTTATGCGAACTGCCAGGTTCTTTTTTGATAAAAGAACTTGGCTTTTTTTATAGGTACTCCCCTTTTAGAAAACAAATGTTTAAAAATAAAAGGAGAGATTTTTCATGGTGAAAAAACTTCATTCAGTCTTAACAATTGCAGGGACAGACCCATCTGGTGGGGCAGGGATTCAAGCCGACTTAAAAACATTTCAAGAGTTAGAAACATATGGCATGAGTGTCATTACATCGGTTGTTGCTCAAAATACGACAGGTGTGCAAGCTGTGGAACATTTATCACTTGATATGTTAGAAGCACAGCTAGTGTCTGTCTTTTCGGATATGCCGCTTCACGCTTGTAAAACAGGGATGATTGCAAGCGTGGATATGTTAGAAGTCGTCCAAACTTATTTAAGAAAATGCCAAGGCCCTATCGTCGTCGATCCGGTCATGGTGGCAACAAGTGGTGATGTTTTAATTGATGAGGCCGCTCGTAATTATTTACGAGATAAGGTTCTTCCCTTAAGTGCTGTCGTCACTCCGAACATTCCAGAGGCAAGTTATTTAACAGAAAAAGACATTGAAAGTTACGATGATATGAAACAGGCAGCAGAAATAATTGTCCATGAATTTGGAGCTCGCGCTGCACTCGTTAAGGGAGGTCATTTGACGGGGGAGGCGAAAGACTTTTTATATGATGGTGAAACTATGCATGAATTTACAGCTGAACGTATCCATACAAATAATACACATGGAACAGGATGCACCTATGCGGCTGCCATCACAGCCCACTTAGGTCGGGGTAAAGAGTTGTATGAAGCGGTTAGATTAGGCAAGTATTTTGTTACAGAAGCTATCCGGGATTCTTTTGATATCGGTGCTGGTAGCGGCCCGACTAATCACTTTGCTACAAGACACTTAGAAGCGGTAGGGAAAAGCTTATGAAGACGATCAAGCAAGTGAGACAACGTAACCCCCTCGTACACCATTTAACAAATGATGTCGTTGTTAATTTTTCAGCGAATGGCTTACTGAGCTTTGGTGCTTCACCTATCATGGCTAAAGAAATCAAAGAGGTGACTCAAATTGCACAAATCAGTGATGCTCTCTTATTAAATATCGGCACAGCCCATCAAACAGATATCGAAGCGATGATTCTTGCTGGTCAGGCAGCCAATCAAAAAGGTATTCCAGTTGTACTTGATCCAGTTGGAGTAGCTGCTTCCTCTTTCAGACAAGAGTCAGTCGCTCGTTTATTACGTTCCGTTAGCATGACAGTCATTAAGGGAAATGCTGGTGAGATAGCTCATCTCGCAGGTCATACTTGGAAGACCCGTGGAGTTGACTCAACTTCGGGGACGGTTGAAGCCCTCGCCGGCCTTGCCCAAAAGGTCGCTCATACTTATGAAACGATTGTTATCGTTACTGGGCCAACTGACATTATTACTTACCCTTTTGATGATCAGACGACAAATGATTCAAGTAAACAAGCCTTGACCAATGAAAGTGGTTTGGCCCTCTTAACACAAGTCACGGGGTCTGGCTGTTTGCTAGGATCGATTATTGCCGCTACATTAGGAGCCGTCTGTCAGGATAGGTCGGTCAACGAAATGGAACTTGTTCAGCTTGCTACAGCTAGCCTTGATGCTGTCCGTTTTTATGGACAAGCTGCTGAACGAGCAGCCGCTCATGCGGCCCTTAAGGGACCTGCTAGCTTTGCGCTTCATTTTATTGATGAGCTCAGTTGGGAGGGAGCCTAATGAAGCAAGCAAAACAGTATCTACGAAAATATTTTGTCATGGGGAGTCAAGATTGCCTCCCTAACAAGGAGCGAGAAGGCGTCACCGAATCTGAGCAAATAAAACGGGCGGAGGAGACTTTTTTACAGGCAGCGCAAGCCGGTATTACCGCTTTCCAATTTCGTGAAAAAGGAAAGGATGCCTTAGATGGACAAGCAAAATTAGACTTAGCCAAACGGTTGCGTGCTCATTGCCGGACTTATGGCATTCCCTTTTTCATCAATGATGATGTTGACCTCATCAAGCCTTTACAAGCAGATGGAGTTCATGTCGGCCAGGATGATCAAAGTGTCGCTGCCATTCGTAAAGCCTATCCGAACATTGAGATTGGCCTATCTGTTGGCTCTCGACTAGAACTTGAGCAAAGTAGGCATCTACTTCCTTATATTCAATATATTGGGGCAGGTCCGGTTTATGAGACCCAGTCGAAGTCAGATGCAAAAGAAGCGTGTGGGACCGAGTGGATTGTCAGCTTAAAGGAAATCCTGCCTGAAATGCCAGTCGTCGGCATCGGTGGCATTACTGTTCATAATGCTCAAGATGTTCTGGAAGCAGGAGCAGACGGTCTTGCCGTCATTTCTGCTATCACAAGAGCGAGTAACATTAAACAAACAGTCCATCAATTATAAAAAAAAGCATCTTCCGATTTGGAAGATGCTTTCAGTTTAATATGTACTTTCACCTGTGCCGCCTTCAACAATAGCGATCCCAGCACTTGCCCCAATCCGTGTTGCACCCGCTTGGATAACCGCCTCAGCATCTGCCGCCGTCCGCACGCCCCCTGATGCTTTCACACCGAGCTCAGGTCCAACAATTTCGCACATTAAAGCAATATCTTCCACCGTTGCACCACCCGGACCGAATCCAGTCGATGTCTTGACGAAATCTGCCCCTGCCTGTTGTGCTAAACGACAAGCCGTCTTTTTCTCCTCATCTGTTAACAAGCCTGTTTCAATAATCACTTTAACAATTGCTTCTTGATCTGCAGCAGCAACAACAGCCCTAATGTCAGCTTCAACTCCTGCTTCATCCCCACTCTTCAAGAGCCCTACATTGATAACCATATCAACCTCTGTCGCTCCATGTGCAATGACATCACGCACTTCCGCCGCCTTCACAAAAGACGTCGTCGCACCGAGCGGAAAGCCAATCACCGTCGTAATACCGACATCTGAATCACGCAACTCTTCAGCAGCCAGCTTCACCCATGACGGCTGAATACAAACCGTTGCAAAACGATAGTCTTTGGCCTCATGACACAAGGCTATAATATCTTCCTTCCGGCTCTCCGCCTTTAATAAAGTATGATCAATATAACTTGCTAAATCCAATTCCATCCCCACCTTTTCTCTATCATACTATGAATGAGCAATTGAATCATCCCTTTTTAAAAAGTCTTTCCCATCCTTTTTCTCCATCAATCTCTTTATTTTCATATTCGCAACAATTTTTCATTTGAAATCATCCACCTTTTCATCATTTTGTAGTAGAATTTAAGTAATGACTGTTTTAAAAGGAGAGCATGTACTCATGATTAAAATACTAGCTGTCGATGATGATCAGCAAATTCTAGACTTAATTGAAATCCATTTAGTTCGTGAAGGCTATACGGTCTTAAAGGCAGAAAATGGGGAGCAAGCATTAAAGATCGTAGAAAAAGAAAAGCCAGCCATTGCCATCGTTGATGTGATGATGCCAAAAATGGACGGTTTTACTTTGACAAAGCATCTTCATGCGGACAATATTCCAGTTCTTTTATTAACAGCAAAAGGTGAAATACAAGATAAGGAAATAGGTTTTAAAGCAGGTGCTGATGACTACCTTGTCAAACCCTTTGAACCGAGGGAATTGATCTTCCGCATTCAAGCGATTTTACGACGATATGACGTTCAGGTTGATGATACGATTGAAGTCGGCGATATGAAGATCATCCGCCCTAACTATGAAGTTCACATTGGTAATAACACTTTATATTTACCCCTAAAGGAATTTGAACTATTATCTGTTTTAGCTTCACGTGTTGGTCATGTCTTCACACGGGAAGTACTTATTGAACTCGTTTGGGGAATTGATTATAAAGGTGATAGCCAAACGGTCAATGTTCACGTTAAACGACTTCGGGAAAAAATGCGTAACATCCCAACAACGGTTGAAATTAAAACCGTGCGTGGTGTTGGTTACAAATTAGAGGTACTTGCCTAATGCGTTCCTTATATGCTAAGTTTCTCATCTTTACCTTTTTCTTAATTGTCGTGAGTTTCTTTACAGCTTTTTTAGTCGGTAATGTTTGTTATCATAATTTAAGTAAGCCGAGCAATGACCAAAAGAACTTCGATGTTTTAGAAGAGATGATTACATATATTGAGGCAGATGAGGTCGAGGACTTGGATGCTTTTCTCACCATGTATGCCTCAAGCGGTTATAAAATGTTGCTCTTTAATGAAAATGAAGAAGTTACCTTATATGGTCCCGAGTTCCGACGTGATACGATTGATGACCTATCTGTTAAACAAGTTTTAAGTGGTGTTGAGTATCATGGAATGCGCAACTTACCGCAGCGAACCTTTGTGACAGGATTTTTCGCAGATGAAACAGCTAATACGGTTGGGAAATCATTTACTTATCATGGCGACACATATGCCCTCTTCTTACGACCAAATGTTAAAATGCTCTTTAAAGAGATGCATTATTTATTTGCTGGGATGATATTTGTCATGATTGTCATGAGTGTCCTTGCTGTCGTTTTATTAGCTCGTCAAATTGTCAAAGCTGTTTCAGTCATTACTGAGGCGACAAAGGATGTCCAAGATGAAAACTTCGCTGTCTCACTCCCTTTAAAACGCCGGGATGAAATCGGCCAATTAGCCCGTAATTTTAAAGAAATGACAGATAAACTTGAAGAAACTGATACGATTCGAAAACAGTTTATTAACGATGTCTCACATGATTTTCAAACACCTTTGCAAAATATAAAAGGTTATATTGATTTATTACAAGAAGACACGTTAAAAGATGAAGAGAAGCAACGTTACATGAAAATTATTCGTAAAGAAACAGACCGCTTGTCTGCCTTAACGAAACAATTGTTGATTGTAACGTCACTTGATTCCATTGAAGGTGATTTCGATAAGGAGCCTGTTCATCTTGAAGAACAAATTAAAAGTACCATTCAAAATTACCGCTGGCTCATGATGGAGAAAGGCATTAGTCTCCATACACATATTGAACCGGTTACTATTTTAGCTAACAAACAATTTATTGATAAAGTTTGGGAAAACTTAATTTCTAACGCCATTAAATATACGATGAATGACGGGAAAATCCGAATTACAGTGAAAAAAGAACAAGATGAGGCTGTCATCAAGATTGCTGATACAGGTATTGGGATGACCAAGCAAGATAAACAATACATTTTTGAACGTTTTTATCGGGTTGATGATGCTCGTCATGCATCTATTGAAGGAACAGGACTTGGCTTAGCCATTGTTCAAGATGTCATTGCCGTTCATAAGGGAAGCATTCTTGTGGAAAGTACACTCGGTGAGGGGACGACCTTTACGGTACGTCTTCCTATCGGCGACCTTAAGACTTAAGAGGCGTGAGTGAAAAATGGTGTCGGCGTCATTTTTTAAAATAATAAAGTTCTTGCTTTCATTCATATCTAGTTCACATTAAGGTGATATATTATGAATTAGAAAGCTTAAGGAGGTTATATAAAATGGCACATGAGATTTGGAGTAAACGATTAATTCGTTTTGCGGCTATTTTTGGTTTAATTGGAGCTGTTATTGGATCACATATGGCTGGTGCGGGTTCACCTGCTTTCCGTCCGGTACATGCTCACATTTTAGTTGTTGGTTGGTTATCATTATTTGCGTGGGGTATTTATTATAAAACACATGCGGTGAAAGCAGCTAAGTTAGTTGCAGCTCAAGGATGGACAGGGATCATTGGAACACTTGGCTTAACGATTGGCTTGTGGATGCAATATTTACAGCCATTTGGTGATTCGAAAGCTATTAACTTACCTATCTACATTGGTGGGGGAACGATTTTACTCGTTAGTTTCTTTTTATTCCTTCTTGTTACATTTAGTAAAGAAGAAAAATAAGACCAAGTCAATTATGACTCGGTCTTTTTTCTTTTGATAATCATAATAATGATAGCGATGATGACTACAATACTTATAGCAGCAATGATATAAGGTAATGATAGTGGAGCTGTTTCGTCTTCTGCTTGATTTCCTGTTGATGGATCACTTTCATCTCTCGGCTCATTGTCTTCTGAATTGTTGGTTTCTCCTGTTACATTATCTTGATTGTCAGGTGTTTCTTCGTTTTCCGGTTCT
The DNA here is from genome assembly GCA_035301825.1 of Pseudogracilibacillus sp. GTDB lineage: Bacteria > Bacillota > Bacilli > Bacillales > Amphibacillaceae > Pseudogracilibacillus. The sequence goes on from DATGTP010000063.1 coordinate 35,860, forward strand.
TCTTCAACTTCAAAGTGAACAATTTTAGGGTTGTATGAATCTGATGAGCCTGACTCAATATGTGCTTCAACTTCATAAATGAAACTGCCATTTTTTTCATTAATTTCTTCTTTTGTTAAATGGTCTTCAAAGGTGACACCCTCTATTTTATCCAGCAATTTCCCATCCCGATATACTTTATAATAATCACTGAAATTAGGTGCATTCCATTTCAATGTCACAGATTGATCGGTCTGTTCTTTAATTTTTATGTCAGCATCTGTGATGGTAACGACTTCATTGTCAGGTGTATTTACTTGTTTACGTAGTGTCCGATAAACAATATCACCAGCCTCATCTTTTCCTTCGATAAGGTATTCAGCGCTTTCAAATGGTTCAAAGGAGTTATCTACATAAACCGTGCCTGAAATCGTCTCTAAGAGTTCATCATTGCGATAAATGTCATATGACGCGGCATTCGTATTGCCATTCCAAGTCATTTCAATTTTACCATTGCGTAATTGCTCAATAACGACAAGCCGGTCGGCAAAAGCACGGAAAAAATTATAAGTCTTCGGTGTACGTGCTTTTAAGATGTTACGATATTCCCCACCCCGGTAATAGTAGGCAGCTGCTTCCGCAAAAAACTCCTCAATATATTCATAATAATCTTCACCAGGGTCTAACCAATCATGCTCTTCCTCATGCACTGCAATAAACTCGCCGAGCTCTGTCACGGATAAATTTCCTAAAATACCTTCATCAATGGCATGAAAAAGCTCATGATATTCTAGTAAAATCGTGCTTGAGTATTGATTAGGATAGGAGTAACCTATTTTAGCAACCGCTACATTGCCTGTCGACATGCCTGTAATATCGTTCCATGTCGTTCCTTCTGGATGACCACGTGGGTGCTCATTTTCTAAATATTCATAGCCCTCTAATTGAGGGATTGGAAAATCAATTAAATACAATTCGATTCCTTCATTGACGAGTTCTTTTTTTATAGACGATGGTAGGCGTGATAAGCGGTCAATCATTTTTTGAACTTCGGCTTGATCATAATCGTCATCTTTCGTATAAACAGAAAGTATTTGCTCGATATATTCATCTATAACTTCAATGTCTTTAGTATGGTCAGTATATGAAGCTCCATATACAAATGATTGAAAGCTAAATATGACAATCATACTAACTATGAAACTCAATACGCTTTGTTTGACCATCGCCATTCCTCGATTCATCTATAATCTATTATCGTCTTTATCTAAGGTTAAATGTCCTTTGTGGCTCTGATAACTATTATGACGATTATGCCTTTCATTATAACATAAGCACCTATCTTTTTGCTTTTTATGACAAACTTCCCCTATGCTTTTTCAACCAACACGCTCAACCTTTATGTAAACGCTTTTTATAGATGAAAAATAATAAAGTAGCAAGAGCAATTAAGCTAAGTAAAATCAGTCCGCCTATCATTGGAAAACTGTTCTTTTGCTCTTGATGGGCATGTTCTTTCGCTTCCGTCTCTTCTTCACCGACGGTCACTGCTTGGTATGCTTCCGAATGGCCTTTTGAAGAAACAGCCTTCACGACATAGGTCGCATCCTCTTTACCATCTTCAATGACATATTCCTCTCCATAGGTCTCGTCTAACAGTTGGTCATCTTCATATATTTCATAACGGCGAACATTTGTCGCTTCTTCCCAAGATAAATGAAAGTCACCATTTTTCTCTTCAAGGATAACTTGATCATTCTTGATGACTATATTGTCATTGTCACCTGTATGGTAGGACCGTTTAAAACTGTCACCAAGTTCTTCACCATCTGCATCCAAGCCAATGACTTGATAAATGACCGTTTTCTTTGATGCAAAGCTGTCATCCTCAAATGTCAGATTTGTCGTCTCTCCAATCAATTCATCATCACGATAAACTTCATAAAGGTCGGCATCCTCAAATTCACCCCATGATAAATGAATGTCATCCTCTTCTTCTATTAAAATTGTTCGATCAACAAATGTATCAAAGTATTCATACGTTTGTGGTGCTTTATTTTTCATTTCTTCGTGCCATTCATCACTCGCTAAAAACATAGCAAATCCTTCAGCGAAATATTCCTTTTCTTCTTTCATTGTCGATGGGCGAAAATTTAATGCTTGATATTCTTCATTTTTAATTTTAATAAATTCATCTTCTTCCGAAAGTCTGTTTTCCTCTGACATCATTCTAGCATCGATTAAGTGAGCTAATTCATGAATCGAAACAGAAGCTACTCCTTCATTTTCTTTGTATACAGGGGGTAAATGATAGGCTGAATCAATTAAGACAGCTGCATTCCCCATATATTGCACCCCTAAGATACCATTCCAATTTTCACCTTCTAAATCAAATTCTTCTTTTTTATCTTTATAAATTGAGAAGGCATCGAGATTTGGGATAGGAAAATCTATGATATACATATTGACTTCTTTATCATTTAATAGCTTTAACAAGGGCTCTGGTACGAGTTCAAGATCATCAATTCGTCTTTGTGCTGAATCAACATCATAATTTTCATCTTCCATGTACACATTTACAATATTTTCAATATATTCATTGGCATAATCATGGTTTTCGGAATAGTCGTCATAATCTTCTTCCGCACTTGATGGAACCGGATAGAACATTGTCACAAATAGACCGATGGCTAGCAAACAACTAAGCTTCATCATTCTATTTAACATATTTCTCTCCTCCATTTCCTCTTACATGTAACATATCACGGCATTAAAACTTTAATCCTTTATTTTATAAAATTTTTACTTTCCATAAAAAAAGCCGCTTTTAAAGCGGCTCACTTTCTCGACTTTTTAGATATGATGCGATAAATACAGCTGACAAGCATATATCCAATAAAGGCTCCTAACGTATTAAAAAATAAGTCATCAACTGTTCCCCGGCGTGTTAATGTGAATAAGGCTTGTGTCATTTCAATGAGTAAGGAAGTTAATAAACTAACAGGTAGGATGACATACCATTTACGGAAGATAGGATAGAGAATAGGAAGTAAAAAGCCTAGTGGCATAAACATGATCATATTCCCTACTGAATAATAAATTTGTAAATACTCATAACCATCAGCCATATGGAGTAATTCATAAAAGAGGCGTTTATCAAATTCAAATGGACGAATGGAGAGTGGAATTTGGAATTGAAAAGGTTCAAGCGTCATATAAACGACCATTAAGACGTAAAACAAAAAAAGCACAGAAAACATTTCACGTGTTATTTTCACTTTCTTTTTTGTCCAGCGCATTTGTTTCACAAAAAGCCACATAGCCGTTAACAAAACAAATATAATCACAGCTTCCACTTGAAACGCCATTCTCATCCCTCCTTTGGCCATAAAAAAGAATGGGATGATGGTTCTACAATAAGCATTCTACTTATCCTCATCCCATTCTAGCTGTCATTATTATTCCTCTGTTAAATCGGCTACAACTTCTTCAACTTCTTGACGACTCATTTTCCTTTTGCCACCTTCCATGGCAGCTAGTGTCCGTTTTGCTAAAGCAAGTGGTATTTTACAGAAAAGCACGATGTTTTTCGTTTTAATATCTTCAATATAAGAATCGCCAAGTGCTAAGTTGTGGCGTGCAAAATCAAATAGGTCAGCACGAGTCCATCCATCTGGAACGAAACTAACGCCACGTTCTTCTAAGTCTTCATCTTGATTACGCAAAATATTAACAGCTTGCAGGCCACGACCAAAGCCAATTGCTTTTTCTCGGCTCGTTTCTGTTCCATCATACCAAGCCCATATATCAGATAACATGACACCGACTAGACCGGCAACATAGTATGTATATTCATCTAAATCCTCTTTTGTTTCGACAAGGAAATCACGGTCAACCCATTTAGCCATCCCGCGAGCCATTTCAGCTGTCGACTCTTTTACTTTATACAAAATACCTTCTGGACAAACAGCTAACCAATCAGCTAAACGTAAAGTAACTTCTGGTAAAATTGTTTGGTAGTCCTTTAACAAGGCTTCATATGTCTCACGCTCAAAAGGTTCGCCCTTCTCAAGTAAGCTAGCCGTTTCACGGAGTAATCGCGACTTCACTTTCGGTTCCATCCTTTCATGGTCCTCAATTTCATCGATTGCCCGCATACATAAATAGGCTGAGCCAACCGTTAAGCGTAGTTCTTTTTTTAATAATGTAATCGGAATATAAAAAGTACGACTCGTTTCTTTTAAAACTTTCATCGCTTCTTTTTCTAGTTTTGCCAATGTATTTCCTCCTAAAGTATCTGTATCTTTCATTATAGCAAAATATAAATTGACATGTAATTTATATGAATAAAAAAATCTAGCATTTTAATTCATGCTAGATTTTCCATCGATAAATGTAACGATTCCGTCATCTTTAACTGATATATGATGGGGAAGGTGGAGGATGACGATATATTCACCATCATAAAACTCTGCCCATTCCTCTTCATCTTCCGGATTTTTCTTAAATTGATTTGTTATTAAATCATTGCCAATTGAATAATAAGACGCTTTAATTTGATCGACTTTCTCTTCTTGGATGAAGAGCGTCTTATCTTCAATTTTGACATCCATAACCGGCATTTTTTCCGTTATATCAATCGAGCCAAACACAGATGGTAGTTGATAGGTTTCTAATAAAATATTGTCCCGTTCTTCTTCAATGACATAAATATTTGGGAATTTATAATAAAAGTCATCACTATTCACAATGAGCTCATCATCATCAAATGGAATTTCTTCTTCTCTTTCTTTGTAAGCTTCTGGCATATCGTCTACTTCCCAATAGTCTACTGGTTCGACTTTCTCCTTAGCCTGATTTTCATGGGCTAAGATCTTCGGATAAATAAATGATAAGGATAAGACTGATAAGACCAGGATAAGGCCTCCATATAGTCTAATGATTGCCTTGGAAAGCGACAAGGACGGATTAAGTTTTCGGCCAATTGTTAG
>DATGTP010000064.1:0-10693 GCA_035301825.1 Pseudogracilibacillus sp.
GATATCAAACCAGATGAAGGTGCTGTAGTGCGGATTGAAGGGGAGCGTAAAGGTGTGTATAAAACGAAGGACGGGGAATTATTTGTCGTTGATACGACCTGTACCCATATTGGCTGTGAAGTGGCTTGGAATAATGGCGAAAAAAGTTGGGACTGTCCGTGTCACGGCTCGCGTTTTGATGTGAAAGGGGAAGTCCTAGAAGGTCCTGCTGAAAAACCATTACAAACCTATGATTATAAAATGATTGATAACCTAACTTCCGATGATTCTGGATATTAATCGGATATATACAAAAATGTGTAAATAAGAATTTTAAAAATAATATTAGTGTGAGAAACCTACGAAGACACTTACTGTGACACGGTAGTGGAGCAATAAAGGCTGAGGCTGTTCCTCAGGAGAGCGAAGTAAGTTTCTAGAAGGATGGCTTTACACACGAATAGGAACATAACCTATTAATCAGCTTGAGTCAATATTGAAGTAGGTAGAGCAGTCACGTTATTGACTTTGCCAAAGATGCTGCACCAAGCTTAACCTTTTAAAATGAATATCGTAAAAACATTAGATGCAAGAGCTTTATCTTGTCCGATGCTGCTTGTATAAGTGAAAGTCTCAATAGATAGATAAGAATATGATGAAGCGCCAGGAGTGCTTGTTACAGATAAAAGTGCTTTAAATAATATGTTCACCTAAACAAGTACACTCTTTTTGTCTATAAGAAAATTGAAAGCATACTTTGTTTTTATGTTAAAAAAGCACCCTAAACATTATTAAGGTGCTTTTTCACATCTTTTATTCTGTTTTAATATTCGCTTCATGCATTACTTCATGCACGGGACGTGTTTCTCTATCATAAGGAATTTCCCCTTCGTATTGCAAAAATGACTTGGCATAAGCGACAGTCATTTTTACACCAGGCATCAAAGTGTATTCATCGATATCAAATTGTGGGTGATGGTTGTCAGCCCCTGTGCCAAGTGCTTCATTTTCAGTACCTAAAAAAGCAAACACACCTGGGAAATATTTTTGATAAAAGGCGAAGGGTTCTGACGCCATCCATGCGGGATAGGTCATTAAAGCATCTTCACCTAACACTTCTGTAATCGCTGATCCGGCAATATCTGCACATGTTTCTTCATTATAAATTGAAAAGTCAGCTGCAAAAGGTTCCCGAATATATTCATAGGAGCAATTGTAGATATCACAACTTGTAGCTAATAATTTTTTAAACTCCTTACTAGCATGAATGCCTTGTGTATGATGTAAATAACGGAAGGTGCCGCCGAATCTTAAGGTGTCACCAATAATATTGTTGGCGCTACCGTATTGCACTGTTCCCATTGAAAAAGTAATCGGATCAAATGGATTTAATGTGTTCATCCGCATTTCCTTCAACTTTTGGTAAAAATCAGTGAATGCATCTAAGGGAGAAGTTGCTAAATCAGGACGTGAGCCATGTCCACCAATCCCTTGCAATTTCACTTCAAAAGGAAAAACAGAAGCAGTTCGCGGACCCGCATCAACAGAGACCTTTCCACTTGGAATATCTGGCTTCATATGAATACCCCATACACCGTCTGCACCAATTTCTACAAGACGTTTCAATAAACGATAAATTCCACGGCCATCTTCTTCCCCTTGTTCAAATGCTAAAATAATTCGACCATGCATTTCAGCTGCTTGAGCTTTTAAAATTTGCGCTGCTCCAAGTAACATGGCGCTATGGGCATCATGTCCACAAGTATGCGCAGCAGTGTCTATTTTAGATACGACTTTTTTCGGTCCAACTAAGTTGTTTGGATTTTCTTTCATTGGTAAAGCGTCGATATCAGCACGTAACACAAGGGATTTACCTGGATGTCCCCCTTCGATTATACCGACAATCCCACCATTATCGATTACTTCATAAGAGATATCTAGTTTTTTCAATTCCCCTGTAATGAGGCCTATTGTTTCGGTTTCTTCTCCGCTAATTTCTGGATGCTCATGTATCTTTCTTCGAATGCTGATGACATACTCCTCTAATTCTTGATAAGATAAAGCCATATGATAACACTCCTTTGTTATAAAAATGTGCTTATATATCTAAAATAGTCCTTATATAGGAGAATATATTTATTTGTAGATTAAACTATTTCTTTCATTTTTTAGCAAAACAATGAGGGATTTATAAGCACACCAAGAGATTTCCCTTAATCATACTTGAAATATGTCGAAATTGGAATATGTTAAATTGAAATAGGGTATAGGGAGTTAGTAGATTTTTATTATAGAGAGAAGTTGATAAGATGGAAGATTTTAATTGGAAGCGGAATATCCCGCTTTTTGCTGTATTATTATCAGGGGCTTTTATTACGATTTTAAACCAAACACTGCTGGGGACTGCGATTCCGCCTATTATGGAAGACTTACAATTAACAGAAAGTAAGGCACAATGGTTACAATCGATTTTTATGCTCGTAAATGGAATTATGATTCCGATTACGGCCTTTTTAATTGAAAAATATACAACACGTCGTTTGTTTATGACAGCGATGGGTTTATTTACATTCGGTACTTTTATCAGTGCAGTTGCACCAGACTTTTCGATATTATTGCTTGGACGTATTTTCCAGGCGTCAGGTGCGGGGATTATGATGCCACTTATGCAAACGATATTATTCTTACTTTTCCCGAAAGAAAGACGAGGAACAGCGATGGGCTTGTTCGGACTTGTCATTGCATTTGCTCCGGCAGTTGGACCGAGTTTATCAGGATGGCTTGTTGACCAATATCCATGGCGTAGTGTTTTTTACGTCGTCTTACCCATTGCGATTATTAATTTAGTTGCCGCCTACTTTATGCTGAAAAATATTACGACACAAACGAATCCAAAATTAGATGTATTATCAATCATACTATCGACCTTAGGTTTCGGTGGTATTTTATATGGTTTCAGTATTGCAGGTGACCTCGGTTGGATGCATATCCAAGTTGTATTAACAATTGTCGTTGGTAGTATTGCTTTGTTTTTCTTTATCAAACGCCAATTAAATTTAGAACAACCAATCCTTGAGTTTCGTGTGTTTACCTATGGAACATTCGCGCTTGCGACAGGACTAGGCATGATTGTATTTGCGGCCATGATCGGAACCAGTGTTATTTTACCTTTGTATATGCAAAATATGCTAGGTTTTTCCGCCTTGCATTCAGGATTAGTCCTATTACCAGGAGCCATTTTGATGGGATTGATGAACCCAGTAACGGGATATTTATTTGATAAATTCAGTGGTAAATGGTTGGCGAGAAAGGGATTATTGTTGTTAACAATTACAACGATTGCATTTACAGGATTGGATGCAAATACAACCTTTACCTTCTTAGCGACAATGAATGCGGTTCGTATGGTATCAATTTCTATGGTCATGATGCCAATGACAACACTTGCGCTCAATCAGTTACCTGAACATTTAATTCCACACGGTACAGCGATGAATAATACATTCAGGCAAACATCAGGCGCAATCGGAACTGCTATCCTTGTTACAGTGATGGCAACTGCAGCGATTCCAGGAAAAGACATATTAGGTATCATTCATGGTGTCAACGTTTCGTTTATTGTTGCGGCTGTCTTAGCAGGAATTGGCTTTATTTTATCATTTGGCATCAAAGATGATGCAGATGAAAGTAAGGGGAAATAACTAAAAAAATAATTGTTATATAATTAATAGTGCTTAATCCCTTCTATTATGTATAATGAATGATAAGTCTTTAGATATAATAATTGTTCATGATGATTGAATAGAGGGGGATTTACATCAAATGGAAGAAACAGCAAGTACACAGAAACAAAATAAGATGAAAAAATGGCTCATCATAGGGCTTATCGTTGCGCTAGTGGGTGCAGGGATCTACATATTTGCTTTAAAGAAGTCACCAAAAGCTCAGTATTTTTTAGCGGAATTAGCATCTATGGAGCAAATGACAGACTTCTTCGATAATCGATTTAAATTAGAAAAATCATGGTCAGAATATCAACAACATAATCCGATTGGGATGCAACTTGATGTAAGTGGTAATTATCGCGATCACGGTTTATATTATTTCTTAGAAGTAGAAGAAATATTGAATAATACGGAATTATCATTGGAAGCAGAGTGGGATCATAAAAATAAATTAGCCTCGATGACCGCGATGCCTAATATTATGGGTGCTAAACTTGATGCAGCAACATTTGCAATAAATGAAAATGAATTAATGATTGAGTTACCCTTCATCAAGGATGTATTAGCACTGAAAGACGAAGATATCAATGAGTATATTAGGATGTTCAATAATGGATATAGTGATGGACCTCAGGTTGATTTTACATCGATATTTGATAAAGCAAGTCAGGATGACCTTATGGCTAAAGTATTAGAGAATTATGGACAATTCGTGTTTGATTATTTATCAGATGATTCTTTCACTGCAGTCGATGAACGAATTAATGTAAACGGTCAAAATATGAAAACAAAAAGAATAACCTTACAACTTGATGAACGAGAAGTACAAGAGTTTTTGAAAGAGTTATTGTATGAAATGAGAAGTGATGATGAATCACTAGACATGCTAGCAAATGTCTTTGCTTATACAAGCGGGGAAAACCAAGAAGTGATTAAAAGTGATATCAAAGAAGCTTTAGCGGATATTCAAAAAGAATTAAAGCATGTATCCTTTAAAAATGGTTTGACATCAACTGTGTGGATACATAATAAAACAGTTGTGCAACGTGAGTTAGAACTGGGCATACAGGATGAATATACTGATTCAATTATTGTCATTGATGGTGAACAAACGGTAAATAAAGAAGGCCTAGATTTTGATTACGAATTAACTTTGATCGATAACATGCATGATGCTGAAGCTGGTATCGAGTTAGAAGGTGCTTTTTCGCGAGACGCTCGAGATGCAGATGATTATGTGACACTCTATTTTGATCTAGGCTATGATGAATCATTAGCGTTTTTCTATGAAGCTAGTGAGCAATTAGACGGTAAAGAAAAGAATTTCGATAGACAAATAGGGTTGCGAGCAGATGATGAAGAAGCCTATGTTGATTGGTCAGGTTATTATGCATTTGACGAAGGTAGATTCCTATCGGACAATACCTTTTCATTAGACGGGCCTTCCATGGATATACCGGATGCTGCTTTGCAAATCAATGTAGAGGCTGAAAAAATAAGAGGGGTTACTTTACCAGATAAAAATAAAGTGAAAAACATTGGTAATATGTCAGCAGAAGAGTTAGATGATTATCTATATGAAGTGATTGAACCAGGACTCGAAAGTTGGTTCATGGGTTCTTTCTTAGACATGTCAGAATTTTAATAAACAATAAGGTGAAAACATGCAAAGGATAAAACATTATTGGATGTTCTTACAAATATATAGTAAGCAAAATAAGAGGAAATGGTTCACATTCCCTCTTATTTTGTTATCTCCGCTTATTATCATTGCTGCAATTTTATGGATGATGGTGAATCTACTACAAGTAGAAAATATAGAGCCGATTAAAATTGCTATCGTCAATCAAGATGATGCTGAGGAGACGGAGATGCTCATTAATATGTTGGCAGAAACAGAAGAAATGTTTGCTTCATATATTGCCATGGAAGTGTTAGAAGAAGCAGAGGCTGAGGAGGAAATATTAGCCAATGAATTAAGTGCATACATTGTTTTTCCCGAGCGATTTATAGAGGATTTATTTATTGGCAAACAAGTAACATTACCGGTCGTTGGTAATGTTAATAAGAAAATGGATAGCATGATAGTCAAAGAGATAGTAGATAGTGTCATGCGGCATATTAACACATCACAAGCGAATATTTTACTGATTAATCGTTATGCCAAAGAAATGATGGAAGATGATGAAGCAAGAAATGACTATCTTTTTGAACAGTTTTTATCCTTCTTTTTATTCGCCTTAGGGAAAGATAGTATCATTACTACGGATGAAGCAGAAAATATCGCGACGACTTCTTTATCTAAATACTATAGTTTGTCAGCCATCTTTATCTTAACGACAGTCTGGTTATGGCTCATTTACTTATTCATTCATCGTGATGAAGCGGCACGACTTGAAGAGAGAATCCGGTTATATGGGGTCACGACTTTACAGCAATTATTAGCAAAAATGACCCTCGTCTTTGTCATACATAGTGTATTATCAATAGCTTTATGGATTGCTTTTATTCAATCTACAAAAGCGATATTTGAGTTGGAGGATTATGGCAGGTTATTCATGGTTTTTTTATTGTACACGATAACTTTACTTGTTATATTGGCAATAATTGAACTAATCACTAGCTCCTTAAAAAGTAGGTTATTGCTACAATTGGTGGTCATTATATTGCTTGTAATATGTAGTGGCGCGATTGTTCCTGTCATTTATTTTCCTTTATATATACAAGATAAACTATCATTTATCTTTTCTTACGAAGCTCTATATTGGTTACAAGAAATAATTTTACGGGATCGTTTATTTGTCAGTTATCGTTCGCTCATCCAATTCACGGGCATAGGATTACTTGCTTTATTTACAATTGCCTTGATAAAAGAGAGGCGTCAACTATGAAAAATATATTGTATATAAGATGGTTACATATAAAAAGGCATGCCGTCAGTGTCCTACTAGGTCTATTGTTACCAGTTGTCGCTACGATTTCCCTTGTTGCCATATTTCAAACGGTAAAAGAAGATGCGACGATTCCAGTTGCTATTATTGTTGAAGAAGAAACACAGCTAGTAAAAGAACTTGTTAGAGAAATAGAAGAAAATCCACTGTATAGGACTCATGAACTTAAGGAAAGACAAGCATTGAATCAACTACAGAAAAATGATTTAGACAGTGTCTTCATCATAAAAAAAAATTATGAAAAACAAGTAGAAGCTGGCAACAGAAATCGTCTGATTCAAGGGTATGCTTCAGATATGTCGATAGCTTATCCATCAACGGCAGAGATGATCCAGGCAATCGTACAAGAACAAGCAAGCCGTTATAAAGCAATTCATGAAATAACAAATCTACATAGTCAATTTAACCGACAAAGAGAAAAAACAGATGAACAACTCATCGTGGAAAGTAAACAAATTGAAGCTGACCAGCAATTATTACAAACAACAATGGATTACGCGGGAACAAATACGAATAAATCAGTATCTGCAAATACAAATAACCCTGTAGAAGTCTGGGCTTATCTTGTGATGCTAGGAACCTTCTTTTTATTTGATTGGGTGTTGAAAGAGAAGCATGCAGATGTCGCTGTTCGGTTTCTTTATACGAAACAATCATTAAAAACTTATTTACTGCAACATTTTTTATTGTATACGACTGTGTTATTTATCCTTGATGTTATCACCATGTGTCTATTCGAATGGCTTTATGGAGGGATGCTTTCACTTCGTCTGTTAGCTGCTTTATTATTCTATCGCATCTTACTAAACAGCAGTGCCTTTCTCATCAGTTTTGTCATGCGAAAAGTCTATGTCTATTATCTTGTAAGCTTGACGATTACCTTGCTTGCCATCGTAACATCTTTATTAGATATTGTTACAGCTTCACCTTTGTTTACTTGGCTCCATCCAACAGCAGCATTTTTACAGGGTGATTACTGGAATATCTGGCTTATTATCAATGTTTTATGCATTATTTTAATCAGCTTAGGAAAGGAGAGGGATGATGTTACAAGTAAAACAATTACATAAAAGTTACGGAAAAAAAGTGATTTTAGATAACATATCATTCTCGGTGGCTCCTGGTGAAATCATCGGTCTCGTCGGTGAGAATGGTGCTGGAAAATCGACCTTATTACACATACTTGCAACTATCCTGCAACCGACAACTGGCCAAGTCACACTAGATAAAACACCCTATGAGCGAAAGCATATGCCTGTATTACGAAAAGAAATAGGTTTTGTCCCTCAGGAAATTGCGATTTGGGAAGAATTTACCGTAGCGGAAAACATGAAGTTTTTTGAAAAGCTATCACCTGTAAGGCTAAGTGAAGTAGCGTTGCAACAATTATGTGAAGCGGTAAATTTATACTTTTGGCATGAGTCTGTGTCAACCTTATCTGGTGGAATGAAAAGAAAACTCAATATTGCCATATCACTCATCCATCAACCAAAATATTTATTGTTAGATGAACCAACAGTCGGAATTGATTTAAAATCAAAATATGAAATCATCGATGTCTTAAAAAAATTAGCAACAGAAGAAGACAAAACCATCATCTATATATCACACGACATGGATGAAATTACACAACTATGTAATCGAGTATTCCATCTAGGGACAGATCCTTTTTATCAAACACTCTTAAAAAAACGTGGCAAAGAGGTAGTTGTATTATAGTGTTGGGCGATTGGGAAAATATCAACTATTTATCATCGAATAGTTGCGGAAATATTTACTGAAGTAACTAATATTAATGTAGGCAGGATAGGGAGACTACTAAGTAGAAGTGAATTATATTACTGTGGCGATTCTATATTGCAAAAAAATGTGCTTCAAATAAACTAATACATTTCCTTCACCATCCTTCGAAAAATATTCACAAAATGTACAAGACTTTCTCAATGGGAATATTCAAATTTAATGTTAAGATGAAAGTACATAGAGAAAAAGGGGTAAGACAATGAAGAAAAAATTATTTTTAAGCGTGTTTGTCATCTCTTTATCAGTGATATTATTCGCATGTCAACAAGGAGAAAACAATACGCCAAATGAAGTGAACAACGATGTGAACAATGAAGTAAATGAGGAAGATGATGAGTTTGGCACGAATGAACAAGTCATTAAAGAAACGGCGGAAGATTTTATCCACCTTTTATATGACTTGCAACATGAAGACATCAAACTTGAAGAAATTGAAGAAATTGCAACTTACAAAGAACCTTTTGAAGCGTATTTGACAGAGGAAGAATTTGCCAAAATTTATCCAACAATCTTGTATTTTCCTGCACGTCTTGCGGATGATTTAGAGATGGACTTAGTAGTGAACGATTTAGAAACGACAAAAGAAGACTCGACAGATGGTCCTGGTTTGTTTAAATTATCATTTGAATTCCGTTTAGATATCATTGATGACGACGGCAATGTGTTTGATGAAGCAGATATTATTGGTGATATGACCTTAGAACATCAAGATGATGGAAGTTATAAAATTAACCGCTATTACGAACGTGGCTTACAAGAATTACTCAATAAATATTTGATAGAAGAAAATGAAGAATAAGTAGGGGAAGGGTCCAATATGTTTAGGAAATTAAAACAATCACATATTGCCCCTGCTAATGCAGCAATTGTCATGGCAATGGGGATATTTTTAATCGGAGCAATTGAAGCCTTTCCACAATTAGATAGTTACTTTGGAAAGGCTTTATCTTTGTTGCTATGTTTTGTGGCATTTGTTATCTATGGTCTATTGTTGATACATTATGCAAATCGGAATGCCTTGCAAGCTTTGAATGGTCACTCATTGCTTGTGTTTACAATCGGTACATGGATTGCAGGTCTTTCTGTGCTTGGCAATGTACTGCACAAATACTATCCTAGCTTCATCTTATTCATTCAATTTATCGCCATGATAAATCTAATACTACTATTATTGTTTATCTGTATTGCTAGCTATCATTTTATCCAATTATGGAAAAACCCCGATTTACCATCTGTTCATGGAGTCGTATTATTATCAACTGTCAGTGTGCAATCGGTCGTTATTCTTTTATATAATGTGTGGAAAATTGACCCAATAATCGCAATATTGCTTATTTTGTTAGGGGTTATTTTTTATCTCATCGGCATCCTACTGATCGGGAAAAGATATGCACGAAAAACTTGGACTTTGATTGATGATTGGACCAATACGAACTGTATCATTCATGGTGCGATGTCAATTACAGGACTTGCCATGGTTACGACAATGGCCTTTCATCCTAATATTATATTGGGAGTATGGTGGATTACATTTGTTTTATTAGTCATTGTTGAAAGCCTTGAAATCATTCGTGCCATGCAACGAGTTCGTTCATATGGCTGGAAAAAAGGAATATTTACTTATGAAGTAACACAATGGTCGAGGAACTTCACCTTTGGTATGTTTTTCGCCTTTACTTGGTCCATGCACCAAGCTAGCAGTGAGTATATCAGTCATAGCATACTTCAATTTCAACAACTGTTTTTATCAGCTTGGGCCTGGGTTGTTTGGATTTTACTCATCATTCAAATTGGCATATTTATCAAGTCCAAACTAAGATCGACATTGTTTCAATCACTGTCACATAACCTTTAATTGATGGACCGACGTTTTTAGAAGTCATTTTAGTGGTAGATATAAAGACAAGCATTTATATGTAACGACTTTTATATACTTAAGATAAAAAATATTAGCTGGTTTACTTGAGGAGGTAATTATGATGAAATATATCATTATTGGTGGGGATGCAGCAGGAATGAGTGCTGCGATGCAATTATTAAAACATGATAAAGAAGCAGAGATCACTATTTTAGAACGTGGAGAATATTATTCCTATGCACAGTGTGGTATACCTTATGTCGTTAGTGGGGATATTGCATCGAAAGATAAATTAATCGTCAGAAAGGCAGAAACATACCGAGATAAGTTCGGCATGGATGCAAGGACGAATCACGAAGTAACAAGTATTGATCCAG
>DATGTP010000065.1:0-5427 GCA_035301825.1 Pseudogracilibacillus sp.
TTATCATCAAAGCTATTTTGGAGGAATAAAGCTTCTCGCATTGGAAAGTCAGTACCAATTTCTTTGTTCCATAAATTAACGATTTGATTTACATATTGTTTGTCCCAATCAATATATTTCATCTCTTAACCTTCTCTCTTCGTTTATTTATTCTTTTATCACATTCTCATTTAAAATCTTTTGTGGATCATAACCCTCGGCTAAAAAGGCGGCTACGACTGCTCCTATAACAGGTTCATACTTCGCTTGCACGAAGTTTAACTTTGTTTGGTGTTCATCACTTATTTTTTTTATCATTTTCTTAAATACATTTAATTGCTTAAAAACACTTCCTATTAATACAAGTTCAATCCCTTGCCTTCTTTCTTCAGCAGTAAATAAACGCTCGCTTAAGGCAATCACTTCTGAACTCGTATGAGTAGCAAATGCTTCGATGATTTGTTTTGCTACTTCATCATTTTCCTTTGCCGCTTCAAATACGAGAGGAGCTATTGAAGCTATTTTTTCCTTTGAATTACTAGCATGATAGATTAAATAGACAAGTTTTGGTAACGTTTCTACTTGAAAATGGCGAACAATTTTTTCAACTAATAACGTATCCTTACCTAATTTATCATAAGACATAAAAGCCGCTTCTAAAGCTTGTTTCCCAAGGAAATAACCACTGCTTTTTTCGCGGATTAAATGCCCCCAACCACCGACTCTATCTCTCTTACCAGCTTGATTCACGCCAAATGATATTGATCCTGTACCACAAATTTGTACGATACCTGGACTACCCATCGTTCCAGCATATAGAGCTGTTATTGCATCATTATCTACCGTTCTTTGCATGTCATCTGGGAATATACTTTGAATGTGATCATAGATAATTTGCTTGGATTGTTCATGTTCGGCACCTGATATACCGGCGAATAGGTGAATTATATTTTTCCACACTTCAGTTGGAAGACCTTCTTTTAAAGCAATGTATATATTTTGAAAAGTTTCTTTCAATTGATTTGTTGATGTTGTATTTGGATTGGATGGACCAGCTTTTACTGTTTTTATCAACTTTCCTTCGCTTGATACGATTGAAGCAACAGTACTAGTGCCACCCCCATCAATTCCAATGACATACTTCACATTGTCACCACATTCCTATTTTTTTTCTGACAAAAATTGAACAGCTTCTCTCGTTGCATCTAAAGATTGTAATGTATGGTCATATAAAGAAGATGCTACACCCATAAACATAATATCAATGACCTGTAGTTGAGCCATTCTTGACGATGTTGCACCACTTCTAAATGTCGGTTCATACGATGCTGATGTATATAAATTAATGCTTGCATGTTGTGCTACTGTCGAATTACCGTATTTTGTTAAACTAATGGTTTTAATCCCTTTATTTTTGGCTAACTCAATAATTTTGGCTACCTCTTTTGTTTCACCTGAAAATGAAATCCCTACTACAACGTCATCGTCTGAAGCATTTGCCACTAAAGTTGCAGCTAAGTGCATATCTGAAAATGCATAAGCATCCTTATCAATTCGCGAAAACTTTTGTTGAGCATCTTGCGCAATAATACTTGATGCCCCTACCCCGACAAAATGAATACGCCTGGCATTTTTCAATAAATGAATCGCCGTTTTCACATGTTGATTATTTAGCAGTTCTGCTGTTTCTTTGATCGATTGAATACTATTATTTGTCATTTTATGAATAACAGACGAAACTGTTTCATTTGGCTCAATATCAATATAACCTTCATGATCATTTTTTTGTATATCTCCTGCAATACGCAATTTCAACTCTTGTAAACCTTTTAACCCTAAAGACTTACACAAGCGAATGACTGCTGCACTACTTGTTCCACTTCCTTTTCCCAATTGACTGGCTGTTAAATTAATTGCTTTTTCGGGCTGGTCAATCATGTATTGTGCTATTTTCTTTTCCGATTGCGGTAGATTAGGTAGCATCTCTTTCAACATAATTAAACCACCATTTAAATAAGACATGTCTATCAACTCTTTTCCCTTATCATTTTAAACAACAGTAACATCGATTTTCCTTATTTGTTTGCCTACTTTCAATGTTAATGTCGTTCTACCCCTTTGATTACCTCTTATTATATAGTCACCTATTATATTTACAATCGATTCATTTTCAATGTGCCATGTTTTTTTAACAAGCGGGTATTTTAATAAATCAACCGTGTATGATGTCTGTAATAGATGGACTTTTCCAGTCATATGAAGAGCTAGTGATTCCCCTAACTCTAGACATAGATGTTGAATTTCTGTCTCGCCATGTCGGATCGATAAATGGTTGATTGAAGGAATGTAGGTATATGCTATGCTATTTCTATTTAATATTAATCGTCCGTAGCCTAATAAATTCCCACTCTCTTCGTCAACATAACCTTTATATGAATGATTGCCAGCTATATAATAATCTCCTAATTCATCTTCCCAATGATAATTCACATGTAAGTGTCCAAATAAATGAGTAAATCGAACTGCTTTATTTTTAGACTTATATTCTTTAATGATCTGTCTCATTTTTTGAACATCACTTGAACCCATTTGATGTTCAGTTCCTAAATGGTCTTGATATGGGACGTGAGTTGCGATGATGACATCACGCCAGTTGCGACTTTCTAATAGGTTACTTAAATAATGAAATTGTGATGAATCAGATTCTGATATACTTTGATTAAATGCCGAATTTAGAACAACTAATAGTAGGTGACCAAAGTCAAGATGGTAAGTTGGGGATCCAAAAAAGCGCCGGTAATCAGCTAAATGTCCAAGAAAAGATTCATGATTGCCAGCAAGGTGAAAGTAAATCTTATTTCTCTCTTCTGTCAGCACCTTGTAGACCGCCTTATATTCTTCAATTGTAGCACCATCAACAATATCGCCCATATGCAAGACCATAGACGCTTGTTCATCTTTAATTGTCTCTAAGGCTGCTTGTAAATACAAAGCATTATGCGTGTCGGGCAAAACAATCAAACCAGCTGCTAACTTATCTTCTGTTAAATCTCTTATAATAAAAGGAACTCTTTTTGATTCACACCTGTTTCCTGCTCGATCATAAGCTATAACTTGGTAAATATGATCTCCCTCATTTAAAGGATCGACTGGTAAAGCATAGCCCCAACCTGATTTTTCATCATAGTAATGCGGGATCTCTTTTTCATTCACCTTAATGAATACGTCAGCACTATCTACACCTGTATGATTATCCTTAATATTAAATGTGATCCGTGGTCTCCTTGTATAAATCAATTCATCATCTACAGGTGTCAATGACTCCAAACTTGGTGGCCGCTTATCCTCAGACAAATCAACCTCTACTGTCTTTTCAAAATAAGGAATTGCTTGATTGCCTGCCTTGTCTTTAGCAACGATTTTAACAGTGTAAAGACCTTCGCCTTTGACCGGCTCTTCAATGAGAATAATATGACCATCAAAATGATAAGGAATCACTTTACCATTTAAATAGACTTCAATACTTGTCTCATCTATACCAGACTGCTCATCTGTTACTTCAATTTGCTCATAAATTAAATCTGTATATATTTTCCTACGATAACTTGATAAGTCATGAAAGCTAGGTCCTTTTTTATCAATATCATCAATATATATAAAGTTAATATTTGAAAATAAAATACTCCCTCTATAAATTGGATCTCCACGATAAGCCTTGTCTACTTCTACAACATAAATACGCTCCAAATAAAGGGGTGTAGGCCAATCATCACCGATGTCAGCATCAACATATTTCCACCCATGCCACGATAATGTCTCTTCCGTTAAATTAACTGTCCTTAATTGACCATTACCATCACGAATATTGGCTCGTAACCAAGGAACAATGCCATCGCTATGTACAAACACGCCTAACTTTCTAGGTCTTTTATATGTTTTATACTGTTTATTAAATGTGATGTAGATAGCACCATTACCTTTAGTCCAGCCTGTCATATCAAAGTCTACTCTTAAACATGATTGACTTTCATATTTGTCCAATTGAACTGAATAACTTTTTACAAAATTATGATCAGTCGAATATTGTTCTATATCCTTTTGATTAAAATGATCTATCACCATGTATTTAACGACCATCGAGATTATCACACTACTTTCCGGCCAATTGAATTGCCTGACGAACAAAACCTTTTGCTTCTTCTAATAATCGCTTTGCCTGTTTATAGTTTCGTTTAGTCTCAATTATAACGATTGCAACTTTCACTTCATTTTGAGCTTCTTCTAAAGCTTTTTCAGCTTGCTCATATGATGCTTTCGTAATGAGCATAATAATATGTTTCGCTCGCTCTGCTAACTTATGATTACTGACCTTTACATCAACCATTAAGTTTTCATATACTTTCCCTAGTTTGATCATTGAAGATGTCGTAATCATATTTAAGATTAACTTATGTGCTGTAGCAGCTTTCATTCGAGTTGATCCAGTTAATACTTCTGGCCCTGTTACAGCATTCATTTGGACGTCTGAAAATTGATCAATTAATGCATTATCATTACTAGATAAGCTAACTGTTTTTGCTTCAATTGTATTAGCATATTTCAGAGCACCAATCACATAAGGTGTACGACCACTTGCTGCAATACCAATGACGACATCTTCTGCCGTCAACTCACGTTTCTTTAAATCTTCAGCTCCTAAATCTTCATCATCCTCGGCACCTTCAATCGCCTTTACAAAAGCGGACTCACCGCCTGCCATAACAGCTTGAACCATATGGTAAGGTGTACTAAATGTTGGCGGGCATTCGACAGCATCAATAACCCCTACACGTCCACTTGTACCTGCTCCTACGTAAAATAAGCGACCTCCCGCTAAAAAGGATTCACATACAATATCAACGACTTTTTCTATCGTGGGAATTAACTCTCTCACCTTCTGAGCAACGATCATATCCTCATTATTTATCGTCTCTAACATATCCCTCGTTGACATATTATCTATTTGAAATGAATTTTCATTCCGTTGTTCAGTTGCTAATGTTGTAATTTCATTCATTTTTCATCATCCTAGGTATATAATAAGTATTTTTTTCTTAAATCGATAAATTCCTTCGTTTCGTCTTCACATTCTTTTAAGAAAATATTACTTTCTCCTCGCTTAATCATATCTTTTAGCTTTTTTGTTCCTGCAATTAAGTCAAAAAAGTATTTCCCATTTTCATTTCTTTTAAATTCAAAATCATTTGGATACATACGTTGAATGATTTCGATTAATTTAATTCCCGTTTTTAATGACTGAACCTCGTTCCGATTTGTGATATGGATTTGTATACCGCTACAGATTTCACCATTATATTTCTGATAAGTTGGAATAAAAGAAACAGGTCGAGCGATCACCCCTGGCAACTTGGCTTCATTAAATATTTGTGCTAACTCATAACCATTAAT
>DATGTP010000066.1:0-4095 GCA_035301825.1 Pseudogracilibacillus sp.
GCTTAAGGAAGAGTTTTCTATCAATTTTTATATTAATGACTAGCATGATGCCTTTTGTATATAAAATAGGCAATAAAGGAACTAATCATTAAAATTGGTATAGCATAAACTTGACCAACTAATAGTTTCCAAGTTACCACATTATAACCGTCTGCAGCCGGTAAAATGATGGCGATGATGCAGACAATAAGGTAAATTAAAATTGGAAATATGATATATTTTCGCATAGAACCTCCCTTACACCTTATCTTTCATTAATAACTCTCATACATTTCTTTATAATCTTCTTCATCTAACCAAACATCATTATCTTCTAGTAAGTAGGCTTGTATATCTTGAGCAAAATTAATCGTTGCATCATAAATCGATTGAACATGATCTAAATACCCATCACCCTCGTCATTCACTGCAATTGTTAACCATAATTGCTTTAATTCCATAACAGAATTATGCAAGGTTAAGTCTCCCATTGTTTGTGGATCTGGAAACAAGGCCATGTCATCTCCTAGCATTTCAAATTCATCAGTAATCAATTGCAGGGCTTCTTCATCTTCTAAATCTAACAAATGTAAAGCCATTAACTGATACATTAATTCGATACTTTTACCAAGTGTAGGATATAAAGCTTGTTCAATATTTGTTAATTCCTCCCAAGCTCTATATTCCGAAGGATCTTTATTTTCATATTGATCCGACTGAAAAGTAATAAAAAACTGATAAAAATATTCTCTTTCTTTCTCATCCGGAACGATAGCAACATCATTATTTAAATCGATGATATATGGTGAAAAGTTCATCACCTGAGTGACATCAATATGATCGGTCGGAATAGATATTGCTCGGATTGGATCATCATCCAAGGATAAGGAAACCCCTTGCTCCTCTTCAAAGTGTTCACTTATAAATTCATCGAACGATTCCTTTTCAAGCTCATCGTCATCTACCTTATAAATTGAATCTACAATTCCAGACACGTCAACCTCTTCCTTTTGAAATGGAATTGACTTTAAATAAGCGTCATCATTTACAAAATCAATCATTTCATCAATACTGACCTTTTTTTCTAATAGATCATGATACATCTCTTGAAATAATACACGATCAAATCCGTCAGATGTTAAGGTATCTGTTTCAGATGTATCTGGTCTTACGATTCCCTCTTCATCATTTTCATCTAAATTATCGTTTACATTATTTTCTTTTCCATCATTTATTTCCTTATTGTTTTCATTTTCCACATCATTATGATTGCCTTGAGTTGTTCCACACGCCGCTAATACAATTATTAAAAAACTTAAACATAATCGTTTTAACAATGTTTGTCCCCCAATATGTTGTAATAAGTCTAGTCTATCACTTATCACTTTACTTTTTGGCTACTTTATTATTTCTTTATATTTATCACGATAGGATTCTTTTTCCATTCATATCCATTTTATGATAAAGTAAGTAAAAATAATGGATACCTTAGGAGGAAAAATGAGCAAAAATAAAGATGATTCCTTACACGATACATATACAAGTGAACGAACAAATCATTATGGATTACAAATTTTCTCACGAACAAAAGATGAATTTATTAACTTTTACAAAAATGAACTGGAAAATAAAATAGTTGAATTAGAGAAGGTTAGAAAGGAAAAATGGTCACAATTAAAGACATTACTTCTCATTATAATTGTCAGTTGGCTCATCTTAGTTTATTTATTTTATATCGATGAAACGACCGAACCATTCCTAAAATATATTATGTTATTTAATTTATTCGTATTTCCTCTTGGCTTCTCAGCTTTACGTTATACAAAATGGAAAAATAGCATTGAAGCAGAAATAAAAGAATCTATTATGCCCAAAATGGTCCATTTCATGAATCCCAACTTTACTTATGATCCTGAAGCACATATAAGCCAAGAGACATTCAATGATATGTATTTGTTTAAGCATCGAGCAGATCACGTTTCTGGCGATGATTTAATTGAAGGATTTGTTTTTGATGAGAAAGAAAAAGCACAAACAAATGTAACTTATAGTGAAGTCGTTGCTTTGAATATGAATAAAGTCATTAATAAAAAAGGCAAGAAGCAAAAAGCTTTAAAACTGTTAACATTAGGATTGTTTTTTAAAGTTGATTTCAATAAGGACTTCGGTCAGTCAATTACAATCGTCAAACCAAGGTGGGTGTTAAAGAAGAGGAAGTTTAGAAAGAAACTGGCTGCCTATGGTAAAGGAACACCGTTAGAAGAAGTCCATTTAGAAAATAGCGAATTTATGAATGAATTTATCGTCCATTCTAACGACCAAATTAATGCCCGAGTGATTTTTCAAGCTGATACCATGCAAAATTTATTAGACTTCGTGCAGCATCGCGCTGACACATTATCAGGTGAAAAACCAAAAAAGAGGAAAAGACAACATTACATTCCATACTTTACCTTTAGAGAAAATAAAATCTACGTCATGATTCATACTTTACGCAATCATTTTAGCGTCCAACTATCGAAACCTCTTTCAATTGAAACAGCTTACGACTACTTTAAAGATATCAATCGTGTATTAAGACTTATTGATGATTTATATTTAAATTTAGACTTATATAAAAGTAAATAACTTAAAATCCAAATGAGAAGCATCATTTGGATTTTTTCTTATGTACATTGTATTATTCTGAAAATTCAGTATAATTATAGTGTAAGATAGAAAGGTGATGAACATGAAAAAGTCAAAATTACTATTACATGTCTTCATGCTTATTGTGCTTACACTTGCTTTAACAGCTTGTAGTCAAGTCAATGACGACTTATCAGGTAAAACGATTAATGTCGCTTACGTTCTTCCTTTTGAGGACACAGTCGATGATCCAGATAAATATGACTCTTTAATGAAAGTAACATTTAACGATAACAACGAGGTTGAACATATCGTATATGATGAAATAGAAGGATCGTACACCTTAAAAGATAATGAATTAATTGTCACATTTGAAAATGACAATGAACAGTTAGACATCACATTTAATGATTTAACTGAAAGTGAGAAGTCGTTTAGCTTATACTCAGCATCAATCAGTGACATTGCATATGATAAAAAGGATTCAAGTAAAATTGACAAGTTAAGCCCAATACGTGACCGGATCCAAAAAGGATTACCCATTGAATTGATTGAAATCAAATAAAAATCGACCTTAATGTCTTGCTTCTGAAGTTAGCATAAGCCTAACTTACAGAATACATAGTCATTAAGGTCGGTTTTACTTTTATTTAATTTAAAAATCAGCCCCTATAACAGGATAGCTAACTGATTGCCCATTTAGTTGGACATCAATTAAATGATCATCATCATTTGTTTTCAAGTAAAAAATGTATTGTTTATGACCCGCTT
This sequence comes from Pseudogracilibacillus sp., assembly GCA_035301825.1. Lineage (GTDB taxonomy): Bacteria > Bacillota > Bacilli > Bacillales > Amphibacillaceae > Pseudogracilibacillus. Next base: position 3,379 of record DATGTP010000066.1, read on the forward strand.
CATCAGCGTCCACTTCATTTAAATCAACGATAATCCTATCGTCTTCCTGAGACATCTTACCTTCTACAACACCTTTTGAATAAACAACAATATAATGTTCCGCTTCATCATTATTGTACATTTGAACATGATCGTAAATATCACGCCCGTCAATTAATTGTGATAACTTGTCTGGCACCTTATTCACTTCTTTAAATTGAACTTTTCCACTTGTGCAAGCAACCATTAAAGTGAAAAGCATAATCATGATCGTCACACGCTTCTTCATCACGATGCACATCCTTCTAAGGTAGATTATCAAATAGTAGGTTCATTATATATTATCCTTCTAATAAGGTCCATCTAAATTGACAAGGTCTTCATCATAAGCTAGAACATTTAAAGAATTGCTTTCTTGTCTACTTTTTAAACAAACTTAGGCTAGTCATGACTGAATACAGTTAATCATGTTGCGACTATAATCAATAGTAAGACAACAATTACACTGGTAACTAACAGCGCACTTTCATTACTTATCAATAATCTAGATGTCTTGCTGATAAGACGATGGCATCTTCATTTAACTTAGTTAGTTTATACCTTCTTACTTTACTATCAATAAATTTCTGCTGGTCTTCTTCGTTAGAAAAGAGCGTAATCGCTTTATAAAAGCCTTCACTTACTAAACCTGCGACTCCACGAAAACCTAGCTCGAAAGGCATGAGTTCTTCCTCTGAC
>DATGTP010000067.1:0-38902 GCA_035301825.1 Pseudogracilibacillus sp.
GCAATATCACGTCTTACTGCTGGGTATTTTGCCACTTGTTCATACGTCCATTCAGGTGAAACAACATCTAAAATATAAGCTAAATCTAAATCAAAAACATATGTTTCTTTTAAGTCTTTTTGCTTTGCGATATATGGATGAACTTGTCCGACAAAACCAATTGTTCTACCTTCATGGTGAATCGTGGCAGCACGTCCTGGGTGCAATTCAGCTAGCTTAGCTTGTTTATATTCTACTTGTAAATCTAAATAAGTGAATAAACCTTCTAAAACACCTTTAATAACGAAGAAATCAACGGTTGTTTTTGACTGTGTCCACTTATGATCTACATAATCTCCCGTCATTACTGCTGCTAAGCGTTCATGTTCAATTGGTTGTTTTGTTACCTTTTCTTCTTCAGATAAGAAGATTGAACCTATTTCAAACATATGGATATCACGTAATTTACGCGCTTGGTTATAAGCTACAGACTTAAGCATCTCTGGTAGTAAGCTTAATCGTAAATATTCGTGCGCTTCACTCATTGGTGAATGTAAACGAACCGGATGTAATCTTTCTTCATTTAATTCAGGTGATAAGAATGTTTTAACACTTTCCTTATCTGTTAATGAATACATAATTGTTTCGTATAAACTCGTTGATTGTAAATAGTTTTTAATATTTCGACGAAGTTGTTGACGCGTCGTTAAACCGCCAGGTTGAGATGCATTTTGCGGCAGGGTAAACGGAATATGATCATAGCCATAAATACGCGCAACCTCTTCAACGACATCTTCAAAAATAAGGATATCATTGCGACGCGTTGGAACTGTTAAGCTTATTTGATCACCATCTATTTCATAGCCGAAACGTAAGCGTCTAAATATGTCGCCCATTTCTTCTGCTGAAATGTTTGTTCCAATCCGATCATTTATCTTATTAACACTGACAACAATTTCTTTTTCTTCAACAGGCATTTCATTGAACTCTGCAGCATCATCGACTAATTTACCATTTGCATATTGAACTAATAATTCACATGCACGGAGTCCAGCTTCACGTACTCTTGCTTTATCGACACCTTTTTCAAAGCGCGTACTTGCGTCACTGCGTAAGCCCGTTTCATTCACCGCTTGGCGTACTGTTTGCGGATCAAAGTATGCCGCTTCAATTAAAACATTTTTCGTTTGATCATTGACTTCAGTATTTGCTCCACCCATTACGCCGGCAAGCGCAATACCTTCCTTACCATTTGTAATGAGTAAGTTGTCTTTTGTTAACGTACGCGTTTTATCATCTAACGTAACGATTTCTTCACCATCTTTAGCACGACGGACGACAATTTCTTTTGAACCTAATAAATCATAATCGAAAGCATGTAAAGGTTGTCCATACTCCATTAGTACGTAATTCGTAATATCAACAACATTGTTAATCGGACGAATACCTGCTGCTAGTAAAGCATTTTGCATCCATAAAGGAGAAGATTTAACTTCAACATCTTTCACAATAAAGGCACCATAGTAAGGACATAAATCAGGGTCTTCTGAAGAAACTTTTATATAATCTGCAACATTTTCTTCAGTTGTTTCAACTTCAGGATGTGGTAAAGCAATATCTTTATCTAAAACGGCTGCCACTTCATATGCTACACCAATCATACTTAAGGCATCTGCACGATTAGGTGTTAAATCAAATTCTAAAATAGCATCATCCAAGTTAAGAAGCGCATCGACGGGTTCACCAACTTTTGTATCTTCTGGTAAAACGACAATCCCTTCTTTATATTGTTCAGGGACATAAGCTTCATCGACGCTTAACTCTTGAAGTGAGCAAATCATACCATTTGATTCAATCCCACGTAATTTAACCTTTTTTATTTTAAAGTTATTTGGCAATACAGCACCTGGCTTTGCTACAACAACCTTTTGGCCTTGAGCGACATTCGGTGCCCCGCAAATAATTTGTAAAAGTTCCTCTTCACCAACATCAACTTGACATAAGTTTAATTTATCTGCATCGGGATGTTTCTCACATGATTCAACATATCCTGTAACAACATTTGTACTTTCTTCATTAATCACATAATGAATTCCATCCACTTCAATTCCCGACTTCGTAATTAATTCTGCTAATTCTTCAACTTGTAGATCACCATAATCTACATACTCTTTTAACCAATTTAACGAGACTAACAATGTATTTCCTCCTTCAATTATGCTTCATGAAATTGTTTTAAAAAGCGTACATCATTCGTATAGAAATGACGAATATCTTCAATACCGTACTTTAACATAGCAATACGGTCTGGCCCCATACCGAAAGCAAAGCCAGAATATTCTTTTGAATCATAACCTGCCATTTCAAGCACGCGTGGATGAACCATACCTGCACCTAATATTTCAATCCAACCTGTTTGCTTACAAACTGAACAGCCATCTCCCTCACATACTTTACATGAAATATCCATTTCAACAGATGGTTCTGTGAAAGGGAAGAAACTTGGACGTAAACGGATTTCACGATCTTCTCCAAACATTTTTTTCGCAAATAAATTCAAAGTACCTTTTAAATCGCTCATACGAACATTTTTATCAACATATAAGCCTTCAATTTGTGTAAATTGATGTGAATGTGTCGCATCATCACTATCACGGCGGTAAACTTTACCTGGACAAATCATTCGAACAGGTTCTTTGCCATTTAAAGCTTCCATTGTACGTGCTTGAACAGGTGATGTATGTGTACGTAACAATAATTCATTCGTAATATAAAATGAATCTTGCATGTCACGAGCTGGATGTCCTTTCGGTAAGTTTAATGCTTCAAAATTATAATAATCTGTTTCGACCTCTGGACCTTCTTTCACTTCAAAGCCTAACCCAATAAATAAGTCTTCAATATCTTGAATAATTGAATTTAAAACATGTGGTCCACCAACTGTCATTGGACGTCCAGGTAACGTAACATCTATCTTTTCTTTTTCTAACTGAACTTCTAATTCAGCCATTTCAAGTGTTTCTTTTTTCTGAGCTAATGTCGTCTGAATCGACCCGCGTACTTTATTAGCCATTTCACCAATAACCGGGCGTTCTTCAGCTGATAATTTCCCCATGCCACGTAATACAGTCGTAATGGAACCTTTTTTACCTAAATAAGTAACTTGGACATCTTGCAAATCTTTTAAATCAGCAGCCTCTTCAATCTTAGCAAGTGCTTCTTTTTCAATCGTTTGTAACTCGTCTTTCATGAATATATCCTCCTTTTAAAAATGAACATAAAAAAACCTCGTTCCTATAAGGGACGAGGTTATATTCGCGGTACCACCCTTGTTAATGTATATATTAATTATACATTCAACTTGACTTTGATAATGGACTGATTGTCCAGAAACACGATTAAGTGTCAGCTCAAGAGTGAATCATAACAATTCAATTGATAGAAATAGTTTCAGTCTCGCTATTTCCTTCCTGTTTCAATTTACTTTAGATGTTACTTTGTTCTTTCATCGCTTTTATATATGAAATTCAACTTATAGTATAGCTAATCTTCTTTATTTGCGCAAGTTTTTATAAACGAATGTGATACATTAAAATAGCAGCGGCAATCGCTACATTGAGCGATTCAGCCTTTCCATAGATAGGGATTTTAACTAAATCATCTGCAAGTTCAATTACATCATCTGAAACACCAGCACCTTCATTCCCAACAATGAGTGCTGTCTTAGGTTGAGCGTCTAGCTCTGCATAATTTCGTGCTCGCTTTAATGTTGTTCCCCATATACGATAACCTTCCGCCCTTAATTGAGGAATAACTTCTAATAAATGACCTTGTTTAATCGAAATGTGAAACAGTGAACCTTGTGTAGACCGAATTACCTTATCATTATAAAGATCCACTGTCCCTCTTCCGAGGATCACTTTAGAAAAACCCGCCGCATCTGCTGTCCGAATCATCGTTCCCAAGTTACCAGGGTCTTGAACTGCATCGATTAATAAGACAGGCCCATCTTGAGTTGACACCGTCTCTTGCATCTTAATGACCGCTGCAATCCCTTGGGGTGCCTCTGTTTGGGATATTTCCTTAAAAACTTGCGCTGATACAAAATGAACATGCTCCTCTTGCAACCAGCCAGGATTTTCTACCCCCTCTTGAATAATCATTTCTTTCACTTCCTGATTCGTCCGGTATGCTTCTTCAATTAAATGAAACCCTTCAATCATAAAACTTTTTGCTTTCATACGACCTTTTTTCGTATGCAGTTTCTTCCATTCTTTCACCTTATTATTTTGATTTGATGTAATCACACTTCATCCGTCCTTTTCTCTTCATAAAATCATCATATACTTTCACATTCATATCGGTCAACTCGCCTTATCTTTTTTATTGTTAAAAAATAAATAGGCAATTAAAACAATGAAACTAAGTCCAAAAAAGATGGATGACAATTCTAAAGTAGATTCATCAGTTAATTCAAAAGCTACTTGCATCACCTCAGGTGCAACTAAAATAAAGACGACAAGGATGAGTAACCAAGATTTTGTCCATATGGACACTGCTATTAAAAACAAAGATAAGAGGAGGCCTATTAAATAAACAGGTATGCCTGTCAGTTCTAAGCTTGGCGTACTTACTTTTGTATCTATATAATAAAGGCCTAAAAATAAAAAGAAAGGTGCAATTAAAATGCCTGCAATCATAAATGACGCCTTCCGATCAGTTGCATTCGACTCACTTAACTTCTTTGCACTAAAGGCTAAACTAATTAAAAACAAGATAAGTACAATCAAGGTACTTATGATTTTAAATAAAGAGTAGCTTAGTTCACCTGTTACGACTTCTGGCATTAAAGAAATTGATAAGGCACCTACTACAACTGCAAGTGCAGCTCCAATCATTCCTTTTCGATTTGTTTTCATTTCTGAACCGATTGATTGCATATAAGCTTTTGGAGACTGACCGATGATATCCTCTACAGATTTACCATCTTTTTCTGCTTCAATTAAATGATCTTCTAGCTCGCTTATAATCTCATTTATTTCCTTTTCTCTTTTTCCTGTTACATGTAAATATGCTCGTAAATTTCCAATAAACTGTTCACTTTCTTTAGATAACATTAGACACCTTGCTCCTTTCTGTTCATCAAGACATTGTCTACATTTCTTTGCAAACTGTTCCATCTATCTTCAAATGATGCCAGCTCAGCTAAACCTTTTTCCGTTATATAATAATATTTCCGTCTTGGACCAGCTGTTGACTTTTTCGTTTTTGAAGTGACAAGTTCCTCTTTTTGCATACGTAAAAGAATAGGATAAATTGTTCCTTCACTCATTGATGTAAAGCCATATGTTGCAAGCCGCTCAGCTATTTCATAGCCATATACTTCCTCCCGAGAGATTATTGCCAATAAACACCCATCAATAAGCCCCTTCAACATTTGCGTTGTCGCCATAGCCTCATCTCCAATCACTACCTTGCATTACAAGAGTATTTCTCATAAAAAAGCTATCTTGTATTACATAATACAAGACACTACTTTGTTATGCAAGACTAATTTGTATAATTCCTTTTCAATTTGGCAAGACTTGCTAATGAAAGGAGAGTCAACTGATGGATATTAACCTTCGAGAAGCCATTATTAAAAATGTTGTTGATAGTTCTTCAGATGAATTAGAAGCGACTGTAGAAGATGCCATCCAAGATGCAGAAGAACAAACTTTACCAGGACTTGGGGTCATCTTTGAAATCATTTGGAAAAATAGTGATGAGGCAGGAAAAGTTGAGATGATTCATGCACTTGAAGAGGGATTAAATCAGATGAAGTAAAAAAAGGTTTCTAACGCTATTGTTAGAAACCTTTTTGACTTTATGCTAAACGAATTTGTTCAACTGTTTCATTATCTAACTTCTTGATGACTTCAACAAGAATATTTACTGCATTTTCAAAATCATCACGATGTAAAATAGCAGCATGTGAGTGAATATAGCGTGTCGCAACTGTAATAGCAATAGAAGGAACACCATTATGTGTTAAATGGATGGCTCCTGTATCCGTTCCTCCACCCGCCATTGTTGTATATTGGAATGGAATATTATGTTCTTTAGCCGTATCTACTACAAGGTCACGTACACCTTTGTGAGAGATTGCCGAAGCATCATATAAAACAATTTGCGGACCTTCTCCTAATTTACTGTCAGCTTCATTTGCTGTCACACCTGGTGTGTCACCTGCAATTCCTACATCTAAACCAAAGCCAATATCAGGCGAAATCAAATGTGATGATGTTTTAGCACCACGTAAACCGACTTCTTCCTGTACTGTCCCAACACCATAAACGATATTTGGATGTTCTTCATCTTTTAATCGTTTCAAGACTTCAATCGCAATCGCACAACCAATTCGGTTATCCCATGCTTTAGCCATAAGCATCTTTTCATTGTTCATTTGTGTAAATTCAAAGTAAGGTACGACAGAATCCCCTGGTTGAACACCAAATTCTTCTGCTTCTTCTTTACTAGATGCCCCAATATCGATAAACATATCTTTAATATCAACTGGCTTTTGACGTGCTTCTGGACTTAAAATGTGAGGTGGTTTTGACCCAATAACCCCTGTTACATATCCATTCTTCGTCATGATCGTCACACGCTGGGCAAGCATCACTTGACTCCACCATCCACCGATTGTTTGAAAGTATAAAAAGCCTTTGTCATCAATTCGAGTCACCATAAAACCAACTTCATCAAGGTGACCAGCTAACATGATTTTCGGACCATTATCATCGCCCACTTTTTCACCTATAATACTACCAATATGATCTGTATACACACGATCAGCATATTTATCTAAATAAGTCTCCATCACATCTCGTGCTTCTTTTTCATTACCTGAAATCGCATTTGCATCTGTTAAATCTTTAAACATCTGTAATGTTTCATCATTTTTAAATGTCATTATTTTGCTCCTCCTAGTAACCTTCATCTTGTCTTTCGTAATTTACTTCGTTCTTTTTATGGTAGGCTTCCTTTATATCTGTTTCTGAAAATCCGAGCACATGAGCTAATTGTAAGTATTGTTTAAACAAATCTTGATAAGTGACTTCCGTTTGCTCATTATAAAACTGGATTGCTTTCACAAAAACAGTATTAAATACAACTGTGCGGTCGATATCTTCGACAGATAAATCAATCGTTTCAAAGTTAAATCCTCGATGATTTCCAAGTGATAATAAGAAGTGAATATTATCGACATATTCTTCTAATACAACTGTATCATCTGATGGACCTTTCTTACTCCAGAATTTGAAACAACGCGTCTCATTCGCTAACTCGCCCAATTCCACAAGAAGTGCTAAAAAACGCTCCTCAAACAAATCTTCATTATGTAAATCATGATTATCTGCAATATATGTATCTAATTTATCTTGCATCTTAAATAGCGATTGCCAATTCACAGCATTCCCTCCCATCATTCCTATTGTAGCAAAAATTATGTGACAATTTCTAATCATTTGATAACGGTTTCTTTACTTTTTAAAAAAAGACCAATTCTTCATGCGAAGAATTGGTCTACTCATTCAAAGAATAGATTATTTAATTGCAGCTTTCGCTTGTTCAACTAAAGCAGCAAATGCTTGCTCATCATGAATTGCAAGTTCAGATAACATTTTACGGTTAACTTCAACACCTGCAACTTTTAAACCATGCATGAACTGGCTGTATGATAAGTCATGTTGACGTGCCGCTGCATTGATACGTGCGATCCATAATTTACGGAATTCACGTTTCTTTTGACGACGGTCACGGTAAGCGTAGTTACCTGACTTCATCACTTGTTGTTTTGCATTTTTAAATAAACTATGTTTTGCACCATAATAACCTTTAGCTAATTTCAATACACGTTTACGACGTTTACGTGTAACTGTTCCACCTTTAACTCGTGCCATGATAATAACCTCCTAATTTCCAATCCAAAATAAAATTCTTAACGCGGTAACATTGAATCAATACGCTTTAAATCACCTTTAGATACCATTGCGCTCTTTCTTAATTTACGCTTTTGCTTTTGTGATTTGTTAGCAAATAAGTGACTCGTATATGCATGAGAACGTTTTAGGTTCCCAGAAGCTGTTCTTTTGAAACGTTTTGCTGTTCCTTTATGTGTTTTCATTTTTGGCATAATAATATCCTCCTATCACAATATAAAACTTATTTCTCGCTTAATGGAGCTAACATCATAAACATTTGACGTCCTTCCATTTTAGGTTTAGATTCGATTGTCGATACTTCTGACAATTCTTTTGCTAAACGCTCTAAAACTTCTTGACCTAACTCTTTATGTGTAATTGCTCGACCTCTAAAACGTACAGACGCTTTTACTTTATCGCCTTTTTCTAGAAACTTTCGTGCTTGACGTAATTTCGTTTCAAAGTCATGTTCACCAATTCCTGGTGATACACGTACTTCCTTTACGTTAATAACACGTTGCTTTTTACGTGCTTCTTTTTCTTTCTTTTGTTGTTCATAACGATATTTACCATAGTCCATAATACGACAGACTGGTGGTTTTGCATTAGGTGCAACAAGTACTAAGTCTAAGTTACGTGTTTGTGCAATTTCTAATGCTTCTCTCTTCGTTTTAACTCCTAATTGATCACCATTTGCATCAATTAGACGAACTTCTCTCGCACGAATTGTTTCATTTACGTTCATTTCTTTGCTAATATCTAGCCACCTCCGAAAATATTTGATCCGAATTGACAAGATCTCGAGCATGTGACAGTCAATAAAAAAAGTGGGCGCACGTATGCACCCACTAAAAATTCCCCGTCAATTGAACGAATTCTAGAACCAGCCAACAACGTTATCGTGTCAGTCAGGTGAGAAGCGGGTGCTCCTACTTGTCGATAGATCATATTTGAATGTTTTATATTCAACATTACTAACTATACCACAAGACCTTCATTTGTGTCAATAGCTTTTTATTTATTTTTTACTTACTTTGTCCTTAATTTCACTTTCAATTGATTGGATAAATGAATCAAGTGATATTGTTTCAGTCTCTTTTTGTCCGTAGCGACGAACGTTTACATCATTTGCCTCTTTCTCCTTATCTCCTAAAACGAGTGCAAATGGAATCTTCTTCGTTTGTGCTTCACGAATCTTATAACCTAGTTTTTCTTCACGCATATCAATTTCAACACGGACACCTGCTAAACGTAAAGCATCTTCTACTTGTCGAGCATAATCAGCATGAGCCTCTAAAGAAACAGGTATAATTTGAACTTGTACAGGTGCAAGCCAAGTTGGGAATGCCCCTTTATATTCTTCAATTAAGTAAGCTACAAATCGTTCCATCGTTCCTACAATACCACGGTGAATAATAACTGGTCGATGATGATTTCCATCTTCTCCAATATAAGTTAAATCGAAACGCTCTGCTGCTTGATAATCAATTTGAACTGTAGATAAGGTCTCATCGTGCCCGAGTGCTGTTTTTACTTGAACATCTAATTTCGGTCCATAAAAGGCAGCTTCTCCAACCGCTTCAACATAATCTAACTCTAACTCATCCATCGTTTCTTTTAACTGTGCTTCTGCTAGATTCCACATATCATCATTATCGATATACTTCTCTTTATCTTCCGGATCACGGTAAGATAAGCGGAAATAGTAATCAGTAATGTTGAAATCTTTATACACTTGCTGAATTAATTTAACAACACGAATAAATTCATCTTTTAATTGATCTGGACGTGCAAAAATATGGGCGTCATTTAAAGTCATCCCACGTACACGTTGCAAACCTGCAAGTGCCCCAGACTTTTCATAACGATGCATCATCCCTAGTTCAGCAATCCGAACAGGTAAGTTACGATAACTATATAAATTGTTTTTATAAACCATCATATGATGTGGACAGTTCATCGGACGAAGTAATAATTGTTCATTATCCATTTCCATCATCGGGAACATATCTTCACCATAATGATCTAAGTGACCGCTCGTACGATATAATTCAGCACTTCCTAATACAGGCGTATAGACGTGGTCATAACCTAATTTCTCTTCTAAATCTACGATGTACCGTTCGATTACACGTCGAATAGTTGCTCCTTTCGGCAACCACATCGGCAGACCTTGACCAACCTTTTCTGAAGACGTGAATAAATCTAATTCTTTCCCTAGCTTACGATGATCCCTTTCACGACGTTCTTCTAACAACTTCAAATATGCTTTAACTTCTTTTTCTTTTTCAAATGCTGTTCCATAAATACGTTGTAACATTTGATTATCACTGTCACCACGCCAGTATGCACCTGATATACTTAATAATTTAAATGCTTTAATTTTAGACGTTTGTGGAACGTGCACACCACGGCAAAGGTCAAAAAATTCACCTTGTTTATAAATGGTCACTTGCTCATCTTCAGGAATCGCATCAAGTAATTCTAATTTTAAATCGTCACCGATTTCTTCAAACATCTGCTTAGCTTCATCACGTGATACTTCAATACGTTCTATTTCTAAATTTTCGTCGATAATGCGTTGCATCTCTTTTTCAATTTTCGGTAAATCTTCTGGTGTAATCGCATGCTCTAAATCCATATCATAGTAAAAACCTTCTTCGATGACTGGACCGACACCAAACTGAACATCTCCATATATACGTTTGACTGCCTGTGCTAATAAGTGAGCTGCAGAGTGACGCATAATGTCAATTCCCTCATCATCACGATAAGTAATAATTTCAATCGTCCCATTTTCTAAAATTGGACGACGTAGATCATAAGCTTCTTTATTTAATTTAATAGCTAATGCTTGCTTACGTAGACCTGGTGAAATAGACTGGGCTACATCTTCACCTGTTGTCCCTTTCGGGAATTCCTTTTCTGCTCCATCTGGAAATATTAATTTAATCATTTTAAACACCCTTTCTTCAAAATAAAAAAACGCCACTTTCTAAATAAAATTAGAAAGGGACGTAAATATACGTGGTTCCACCCTCATTTTCGATCCATACTTAAAATAAGCATGTGAAATGATGCGACTCAAAACTATTAACGCTAGTTAGACGCTATAGAATACTTTTGTCTTCATCTATAGAGTTCAAAGGTGGTAATTATTTAAGCCCTTAGTAGAAGCTCTCAGTCTAAGGCCTCATTTCCTGTCTATAGCATTTAAATAATCGTGTCCTTCTCATTACTGTTCAATTATTAATACTGAAAAAATTATAACAAATTACTCATGTTTGTGCAACTTATTTTCTTTAAAGGGAAACATATAACTTGGTAAGACAATCGCTCGTTCTTGAAAAATATCTTTGACAAGGGACAGTTCCTCTCCATAGGCTTCCTCACCATATAAAATAATTTCTTGTGGCGATAAGACAAGTAATGAACTAATGACCTCTTCATGCTCATCCAAATTAAATAAATATAAAGGATACTTTTCCTTCAATTGTGCTATGTCATCTAATGTGATTGCTTGCCCCGTTTCATCATAATAATAGATGCCATCTTTAGCAAAGTAGATATGAATCAGTCTTGAATATACTTCTACTTTTTTTAAGAATCTTCTAAGACGCTCAATATAGGCATCATGTTCCTTCTGAAATTGAATGTCATCGATTGCATAACCGATAATTTCGATACACTTTTCCTTTAATGTAACCGACACATCATAGATGACATGCTCATAAATAAGCTCCTTATCCCTCTCTAATCGTATGTAAAGCAGCTCTTTTAGATATGATTGAAATGACTTTCCAAATAATTTGCGATAAAAATATGGTTCATCAAACAAATGTAAACTTTCTTCAATTATTTTTTTCAAGTCACTTGCCTGATCAATCATATATGATGACTGGATCGTTACTTCTAAAACTCGTTCAAGCTCATCTGCTATATACATCTCAGCTAAAATATGACTTAAGGATTTTGAATCATATAGATCCTCATTCAACTGCACTTTCATACTATTACGCATGGAAGGTTGCCAAGACAAATGAATTTTCTTCTTCCATTGATATAAATGTTCACAAAATATAAATAAATTTCTTTCACTTTTAAAATGAATATATTCCACTTGATCACCTACCCTTATATATGTATATAAGAATAAGCATAAAAAAATAACCGTAATCCTAGGAAGGATTACGGCGATTTTGTCCACTTAAAATAACTTCTGTACTTAACTTTTGAATGCGTTCCATGATACGACCAGCTTTTACCCGTTCAACCGCACCTTTAGATGAGGTAGATAAAATTTCTTCCAATTGTTCCATCGTGTAATTAGACGTAAAAAAGACGGGTAATCTTTCATTCATACGATATTGTAAGATAGAACCTAATATTTCATCTCTAAACCAAGGAGTTAATGTTTCAGCACCGATATCATCAATCATTAAGACGTCAGCATATTTAAATACATCCATTTTCTCTTGAACTGAATTTGTATTAATGGCCTCTCTCATTTCTCGAACAAATTCTGGCATATAAATTAAGGTTGATGAATAGTTTAATTCACTCAAACGATTAGCAATAGCCCCTAAAAAGAATGTCTTACCAACACCAAAAGGTCCTGCAAAGTATAGCCCCCTACTTGGTAAACGCTGTTTCGCTTCATCAAGGAATTTATTTGTTTCAAAAAAGGCCTTTTTACGGTTATGATCATATTCAATCTTCTCAACGGTTGCTGCTAAGATTTCTTGTGGCATATATAAACTTTGTACGAGTTTTTGTTTTTCCTGTCTCGTTTCATCTTGAAGTTTCGTTTTACATTTATTATAAACGAGATGAATTTCTTCGTTTTCCCATTTTAATGTCGGGGTATATCCTTGGACAACATTACAGCAAGTTTGTAAAGAATCACATTGATTACAATTAATCGACTGTTTCGTATATTCATGTAATTTGCTTAATCCTTTATCGATAGCCACTTGATCTATATCAGGGTGTGCTTTCATAAACATTTTAATATCTTCATTGTTTAAAATGTTTTCTCGCATTTTATTGTATCGATTCATAAAGTCTTCATTATTGTTCAGCCATTTCTTTAAACTAGCTTGAATTGATTCCATTTCTCACGCCACCCCTTTCTTTACGATTTATTTGAATGTTGACGTAATAAGGCTAACATTTGTTCACGTTCTTTTTCATCAACATCATCAGTCTTCTGATCAATCGTTTCTTTCTGTTCTATTTTTACCTCTTTTTTACGCTCTTTAAACCAATCAGGAATAACTTCTCGATTTTTTGCTTGATAGGATCGACGATTGCCATATTTTTGTTGGCTATTTTGATTCCCCTCTTGCGCAAAAGTCATTGCTTCACGTGCCGTTTCAAATCCTAAACGTGACCAGTGACTCGCAATTTTACGCGTATAGTTTTGTGGTAAGCGCATATCTTGCTGTAACATAACAAAGTGAATTAACACATTCATCACAGGTGCCGTTAAGCCTTGATTTGTCATAATATCTCGAACAAGTTGTAAATCTTTTTCATCTGCTTGTTTACCTTTTGATAGATCTTCTAATAACTGCTTCGGTGATATTTTTTCAAAGCGTCGAATGAGACGTTCAACATCTGATATATTTGGTTCGTTTTCGTCTAAATAAACACGCTCTTCCGCTTGTTTAGGCATTAATTTAGGTTGGACGACCTTATGCTTCTTTCGGAACAAATCATGACAAGCCAGTTTTAACTGTTCAATATCAACTTGATTTTCTTCAGTTAATGCCCACTGCAATGCCTTTTCGATTTCAAATAGAGGTAAATCGTACAAGGTCATTAATTGCACAATTATTTGCTTAAGACGCTCTGTTAATACTTGCTTCGGATTAATCATCATATTCGATAAGCTTTGCTCTAAAACGGTAAAGTCAACTTGCTCTGTTGGCACAACTTCTGCTTGTTTTGCCTTTCTTTCAATGGTCGGGTTTACTGCTTGCTTTGGTGTGACTGTTTGAAAAACATCCTGAAAAGCAGCTGTCACATTTTCACCTGCAGCTACCTGTCCCCCATCTTTATAATGCCTCTTTAATATATTAAACTTCGTTTCACCTAATTGATGATGTAATAGCTCTGTCAACATAAAGTCATTAAAAAACTCATCCGGTCTAAATGGAGGTTCAATCACATATGTAAAATAAACATGCTGCTCCTCATCTGCTTTAAATGTTTGGAGCAAGCCGATACCTTCAAGTCGCTTGCGCGCTTTAAACAAATCATCTAGTGGCATATCTAATTGGTTCATTAACATATGATGTGTAAATATATGGTCAGCTTGAATCGTTCTTTCTTCGAGTAATGTTAAATATAATGTAATAGCATCTTTGCCAATTAATGGTTGGTAAAGGTGGATCAAAGATGGAATATAATCAGTTGTTAAACTACGAGACAATTTTACTTTATAGCCATGAACAGGCAATATATGTCCGATATGCTCCATATTCAACCCCATCCTTTCTTAAGATTCTTTTGCTTTTTGTAAAATTTCTTTTAATTCGTCTAAAAACAGCTGAATATTATCAAACTGTCGGTATACCGAAGCAAAGCGAATGTATGCAACATCGTCGATAACAGATAGTTTTTCTAAAACCATCTCCCCTATAACTTCACTTTTAATTTCCGGTTTTTCAGAATGACGTAAATCTTGTTCAACTTCTAAGGCGATTTGTTTTATTTCATCAATCGATACGGGACGTTTCTCACATGCTCGCATGAGTCCACGTATTAATTTTTCACGATTAAATTCTTGACGTGTTCCATCTTTTTTCACGATAATTAAAGCTTTTACTTCTCCACGTTCAAAAGTTGTGAAACGATAATGACACTGTTCACATTCTCTTCTGCGTCGAATACCGTTACCATCTTCTATAGGACGTGAATCCAATACACGTGAATGTTTAAAACCACATTTTTGGCATTTCACTTTTTTCACCCCATACTTTTTCAAAACATATATAATACTCTATTTTAACATATATCATTTATATAAGTATACTATACTCTAAAAACATTGAAACGACAATGTTTTTAACGTCTTTCAAGCAGCTAGTCAAAGCATTTTTAAAAAAAGAAAAGTGCCCTTAAAAAGGACACTTTGTCAATTTCATTATTGAGTGACTGCACTATTTTTACGTAATTTATGGCCTACATACTTAGCTAAATCGACAACTCTTGCTGAATATCCCCATTCGTTATCATACCATGCTAGTACTTTAACTTTACGGTCTTCCATGACAATCGTTGATAAGCCATCAATAATTGCTGAGTAATCAGTTGTTTGATAATCAATTGAAACTAATGGTTCGTCACTATATTTAATAATTTCAGCTAAATCTCCGTTAGCTGCTTTTTTAAATAAATTGTTCACTTCATCTACTGTCACATCTTTTTCAACGTCTACAACTAAATCTACTAATGAGACGTTCGGTGTTGGTACACGTAAAGCCATTCCATGTAATTTTCCATTTAAATGTGGTAACACTTCCCCAAGCGCTTTAGCCGCTCCTGTCGAAGTAGGTACAATCGATTGACCACATGCACGTGCACGCCTTAAATCTTTATGTGGGTTATCTAAACTTACTTGGTCACTCGTATATGCATGAACAGTTGTCATAAGACCATTTGTAATACCTAAGTTTTCGTCTAAGACTTTGACGACAGGCGCTAAACAGTTAGTCGTACAAGATGCGTTTGAAATAATATGGTCTGTATCATGATCATAATCCGCTTCATTCACACCTAGAACGATTGTTTTATCAACATCTTTTCCTGGTGCTGTGATAATAACTTTCTTTGCACCTGCTTGAATATGCTTGCTTGCACCTTCTTTAGTATTGAACTTACCTGTTGCTTCAATAACAATATCAACATTTAATTCATCCCATGGTAATTGCTCAGGATTTCGGTTATCACAGTGTGCTATTTTTTGACCGTTAATATCGAATCCATCTTCTGAAATATGAATATCACATTCATAAATACCATGTACACTATCATATTTAATTAAATGTGCTAACGTTTCTTTAGGATAACTAGCATTAATCGCTACAACCTCAATATCATCATGTAAGATTGCTTGGCGGAATACCATTCGGCCAATCCTTCCAAATCCATTAATTGCTATACGAGTTTTTCCCATTATTTGAACCCTCCATTGTGTTATGCTATAACTTAAAGTTTCATGAATAGTATAACACAATAAAAAGATTATTGTGAACTAATTTGTGAAAACTTTGTTAAAAAACAAAAAAATATCTATAAACAATTAAAATTGGTTTATAGATATAACATATTCAACCAAAACGGCCATGTATATAATCATTCGTCCGATCATCTTTCGGATCAGTAAAGATTGTGCTCGTCTTGTCTACTTCTATTACTTCACCATTTAGGAAAAATGCTGTACGATCTGAAATTCGTGCGGCTTGTTGCATATTGTGTGTCACAATTACAATGGTATATTTATTTTTTAAAGTATCAATTAACTGCTCTACTTTCAAGGTAGATTTAGGGTCTAAAGCTGAAGTTGGTTCATCCATCAAAATAACTTCAGGTTCAATTGCTAAACATCTGGCAATACATAGTCGTTGTTGTTGTCCACCAGACAAGCCAAAAGCATGATCATGTAATCGATCTTTCACTTCATCCCATAAAAATGCATTTTTTAAACTCACTTCAACAATTTCATCTAAGATTTTTTTGTTTTTTATTCCGTGAATTTTTGGGCCGTAAGCAACATTTTCATAAATCGATTTAGGGAAAGGATTAGCCTTTTGAAAAACCATCCCTACTTTTGTTCGTAATTGTTCTACTTTCACTTCAGGATCGAAAATGTTTTTATTTAAAAATTGTATCGTACCTGACGTTTTAACCGTCGGTACAAGGTCAACCATCCGATTAAGTGTTTTTAAATATGTTGACTTACCACATCCTGATGGTCCTATAATCGCGGTTACTTCTTTCTCATATATTGTTAAGTTTATCCCTTTTAAAGCCGGTGTGTCACCATATGATAAATGAAAATCGTTTGTACGATAAACTTCCTTAGCTTTATGATTTGTTTTAACTAATTCAAATGGCATTTGCTTGTCTAATGTTAACTGTACACTCATTAAAATTCCTCCTTAATGATAAGTTTGTGAAAACTTTCTCCGTATCATGATGGCTGTCAAATTACAAAGTAATAAAACGACCAATAGTACAATAATCGTGCCCGCCGCTAGACTCGCATATTCCTCAACAAGAACTGAATCGACCGTCCAATAATATATTTGCATTGGTAAAACAGTAAATTTATCGAATATACTGCCAGGCAAAGGAATTAGTAAAGCAGGAATGCCTATCACTACAAGCGGTGCTGTTTCCCCAATCGCACGTGAAATCGATAAGATCACACCTGTCAAAATACCTGGTAAAGCAGCAGGCAAAATAATCGTTCGTATCGTTTGCCATTTTGTTGCTCCCATGCCATAAGCACCTTCACTTAAATGACTAGGTACAGAGCGTAATGACTCTTGAGTTGCAACAATTGTAATAGGTAATATTAAAAGGGATAAGGTTAAGCCACCCGCTAAGACAATATTTCCTAAGCCCATTGTTCTTACAAAAATAGTCAAACCTAAGATGCCATAAACAATTGAAGGTACTCCGGCTAAATTAGCGATATTCATTTTAATGAATGATTGAATTTTACTTTCCTTTGCGTAAAGCTCAATATAAATCGCTGTACATACTCCAAAGAACATCGTAACAGGTGCAACAACAGCCATTAACCAAAGGCTACCTAATATAGCCCCTAATATGCCTGCTTTTTCTGGCATGGTTGATAATTTATTCATTAAAAATGACATGTTTAAACTTGATATACCGTCGGAAAAAACGCGGTATAATAAAATAGCTAAAATAACGATACAAAATAAAGTAGCTAACAAACTCATCCACTTAAATAATTTATCTGCAATCATTCTTAACCTTATTCTTTTATTAACATGTTTTTCTTTTAAGTATTCCACTTCATTTCATCCCCCTTTCAGCTTAATATTGTTGACGTAATTTCTTCCCTATCTTGTTAGCTAAAAGATTCATAACTAATGTAAAAATAAAAAGGGTCATTGCTACAGCATATAGACTATAATAAATTGTCGAACCAGCTGCTGCATCTCCACCTGTCACTTCAACAATATAAGCTGTCATCGTTTGCATTGACTGTGTTAGATCAAAGGTAAAATTCTTTGAACTACCACTTGCAATCGTGACAATCATCGTTTCGCCAATCGCACGAGATAAGGCTAGGACGATAGCTGCTATAATACCCGATAAAGCGGCTGGAAATACGATTTTCAAAGCGACTTCTGCCTTAGAAGCCCCTAATCCAAGTGCTCCTTCCCTTAATGAATGAGGCACAGCATTCATCGCATCCTCCGATAATGAGGTAATCATGGGAACAATCATTATCCCCATAACAAGACCTGGGCTTAATATATTTGTCGGTTCTAGGGATGGGATTATTTTTTGTAAAACTGGAGTGACAAAAGTGAAGGCAAAGAATCCGTACACAATGGTCGGAATCCCTGCTAACACTTCTAGAATGGGCTTTAATAAAGCCCTAACGCGATAAGATGCATATTCACTTAAATAAATAGCTGCTAACAGACCGATAGGTACGGCAACAGCTAGAGCAATAAATGTCGACGTCACTGTACCAACGAGCAATGGTAAGATACCGAATTGCGGATTTTGACTCATTGGCTTTAAAATAGTACCTGTATAAAATTCAATCATTGATACTTCTTTAAAAAAATGAATGGATTCAGAGAATAAAACATAAACAATTGCAATGGTTGTCAATACTGACACACTAGCTACTAAGAATAATCCGGTTGGGATCAGTCTTTCTACTTTCTCGCTCCATTTTCTCTTTTTTCGTTCACTTGCAATTAATTCGCGAACAGATAGGTCACTTTGTTTCACTGACATCTTCATTTTTGCTCCTTCACCTTTTTCATTTCAATTCATTTAAGTCTGTTAAATTCTGAGATACTTCATCTTCTGGAATTGGAGCAAAGCCCGTTTCACCAGCAACATCGTTCATGTTCTCTAATACATAAATGGCAAAGTCTAAGACTTGTGGTTTTTCTTTTGCTTGATTGACATTTAAGTATGTAAATACCGGGCGCGTAAATGGTGCATAATCCCCATCTTCTGCAATTGTATCTAATGAAGGTTCTACTGCTCCATCACCAAAGTCAACGCTAACTGCCTGCATTTTATCTTGGTTATTAACGTAGTATCCAAATCCGAAAAATGCTATTCCATATTCATCTTCAGATATTAAGTTCACTAATGATGAGTATTCTTGTTGTAAATTTACTGAATCCTTTAAATCTTGTTCTTCTAGAATGTTTTCATAGAAAAATTCATATGTTCCATGGTTTTCATTAGGTCCATATAAATTAATCTCTTCATCTGGCCAATCAGGATTAATGTCAGACCACTTTGTAATCGGACTATCGCTTAAAAACGCTTGAATCAAGTCTTCTTCAGTCATCTCTGTAGCCCAGTCATTATCTTTATGAATAACGAAAGTTAATCCATCTAAGGCAACCTTCAATTCTTTTACTTCGATATCAAGTTCTTCTGCTAATGCTTGTTCTTCATCTTTCATCTGGCGGGATGCATCATTAAAATCTGTTCCATCTTCAGCTAAAAACTTTTGGAAACCTGCACTTGTTCCAGCACGACTCACTTCTACCGATACATTTTCTGCTTCATTTGTCATATAGCTTTCTGCTAGGTTAGCCATGAGCGGATAAACAGTACCAGATCCGTCAATCACGACACTCCCTTCAAGTTCTTCACTTGCCTTATCTGATGAATTATTTTCTTCTTTCTTTTCAGCACTACTGCTTGCACATGCCGCTAATATACTAACCATTAATAAGAGCCCTAACATAATTCCCCACTGCTTCATTTTTTTCATTTTCCAAATTCCTCCTAAAACGTCTTTTTTAACTTCACTTTCAGTATAAGTTTTGAATGTAAATTGAAAATGTAAATGACGTTACGGTAATGTAAATCTTGTAAAAGGAATGTAAATAAAAAAGGGTTATGATAGATTTCTCTACCATAACCCTCTCAAAGACTATAAAACGTCCCAATCAGTTAATATCTTTTTCAATTGTGTAAAAGACGCTTCTTTAGAACCGCGATTATCAATATAAGCATCTGCTAAGCGCTTTTTTTCTTCTATTGATAATTGAGCCTTCATTCGATTAATTGCTTCTTCTTCCGAACTTTGATCACGTTTCATTAACCGTTTTAATTGTTCTTCTTCATCTATATAAACAACTAACACTTTATCAACATGACTTTGTAACTTATTCTCAAATAAGAGAGGTATGTCTTGCACTAAACAAGCAACACCACGTCGAATAAGCTCTTCTTGCTTTTCATTCATCCGCTTGCGGATAGCTGGGTGCATAATATTATTTAATTGCTTCCGCTTTTGATCATCTTGAAAGACGATTGAACCTAGTTTTTTACGATCTAATCGACCGTCTTCTAAAATAAGATCAGCTCCAAATACGCTTTCTATTTCTTTTAATGCCGCTTCATTCGGTTCGACAACTTCCCGTGCTACCTTATCTGCATCGATAACCGGAATGTCTAACTGTTCAAACATTTGGGCTACCGTACTCTTTCCCGTTGCAATACTTCCTGTTAAACCGATAACTAATGCCACATCATTCACACCTTTACTTCTTTTGACAACTCGGACAAATATGTGTCCCCCGTCCGCTTACTTTTAGTTTAATGATTTCATCATGACATACTTTACACGGCTTACCTTCTTGACCATATGCATATAACTCTTGTTGAAACATGCCCATCTCTCCATGACCATCGACATATGATCGAATAGTTGTACCACCTTGTTTAACCGCTTGTGATAATACATCATGTGTATACTTGTAGATATGTGCGATTTCATCATCTTTTAAAGTATTTGCTCGCCTTTCAGGATGAATCTTCGATAAAAACAAAACTTCATCCACATAAATATTACCAAGACCTGCTATTATTTCTTGATCTAATAAAGCTGCCTTAATCAATCGACTCGTACGCTTTAACTTATCCTTTACATAATCAAGTTCATAGCCCGCTTCAAAGGGATCTGGTCCAAGCTTATCAAGTGGCGGCACATGCAATTCTTTACCGATTGGAAAGACATGCATCGTTCCAAACTTCCGCACATCATGATAATGAAGTTCTGTTCCATCTGTAAAATGAAAAATAACATGTGTATGCTTATCTTTTTCCGAAAGGGAATCTTCTACAAGTTTATATTTCCCTTCCATGCGTAAGTGGGAAACTAAAACAACTGAATCAAAATAAAAGCGTAAAAACTTACCACTTCTTTCAATCGTTTGAATTGTTTCACCTTTTAACATATGTTTAAAGGCTTCAATATCATCTGGCTCTTTTATTATTTTTGGCCAATAAACCGATACATCTTCTACCGTCTTATTTAGAAGGAGTAAAGACAATGTTTGACGTATCGTTTCAACCTCAGGTAATTCTGGCATTTCTTCATCCCTTTACTCTCTATTTAATTTGCATCAAACCAACTTGGTCCATCCGATGAATCAACTTTTAATGGAACGTCTAATTCAACTGTACTTTCCATAATTTGAGGAACGAATTCTTTTAATTGCTCTAATTCATCTTTTGGTGCTTCTAAAATTAATTCGTCATGCACTTGAAGAAGAACACGCGCCTTAAAATTCTTTTCCCTTAAGTGACGATCCAAGTCAATCATCGCTTGCTTGATAATATCTGCTGCAGTCCCTTGAATCGGTGTATTCATCGCCGTTCGTTCAGCAAAACTTCTCATATTGAAATTCCGACTCGTAATGTCTGGTAAATAACGTCTACGCTTCATTAAGGTCGATACATAACCAACTTGCTTAGCATCTTGAACAATGTCATCCATATACTTTTTAACCCCAGGATAGACTTCAAAATACTTATCTATAAAAGCTTTCGCTTCCTTACGCGTAATCCCTAAGTTTTGTGATAAACCATAATCACTAATTCCATAAACAATTCCAAAATTAACTGCTTTAGCCTGACGTCTCATGTCTGATGTGACATCTGATTCATTCACATGGAATACATCCATCGCAGTTTGCGTATGAATATCTTTATCATCTTTAAATGCTTGCATCAATCGTTCATCTTGAGATATATGTGCTAACACTCTTAATTCAATTTGAGAATAGTCGGCCGCAAACATAATCCAATCATCTTGTGATGGAATGAAAGCTTGACGTATTTTCCGGCCCTCTTCAAGTCTAATTGGGATGTTTTGTAAGTTCGGTTCAGTCGAACTTAAACGCCCAGTCTGTGTCAATGCTTGATTAAATCGCGTATGGATTTTATTCGTTTCCGAATCTAATACTTTGATTAAACCTTCAATATAAGTTGAATGTAACTTTTTCAATTGACGATATAATAAAAGCTTTGGAATAATTTCATGTTCATCCTTTAACTTTTCTAAGACGTCTGCTGCTGTTGAATAACCGGTTTTCGTCTTTTTAATAACAGGTAATTCTAAGTCTTCAAAAAGGACGATTGATAATTGCTTTGGTGAATTCACATTAAAGTCTGAACCGGCTAATGTTTGGATTTCTTTTTCCATCTCTTTAATTCGTTTATCTAAGGAGTCACCCATTTTTTCTAATGTAGCCTTATCAACTTGAACCCCTAAAAATTCCATTTCAGCTAAAATACGCGCCAATGGCAATTCTAATGATTTAAATAAATGAAGTTGTTCATTATCTTTAAGCCCTTGAATCACTTCATCCTTTAATTGGTGAATG
This sequence comes from Pseudogracilibacillus sp., assembly GCA_035301825.1. Lineage (GTDB taxonomy): Bacteria > Bacillota > Bacilli > Bacillales > Amphibacillaceae > Pseudogracilibacillus. Next base: position 22,871 of record DATGTP010000067.1, read on the forward strand.
ACATTTGCTTTACGAGCAACATGTTCACTTACAAGGTCAAATTCAGGTAGGTGGAGCTTAGCACCCTTTCCATAAACCTCTTCATCATATTGGACATCTTCTTGCCCCATATGCTTACCGACTGCTGTAATCGAGTCATTGTTTTCGGCAGGATTTAATAAATAAGATGCTAATAATAAATCAAAGCGAATCCCCTGAATCTGAATATCACGATTTTTCAAAGCGACAATGGTCGCTTTAGAATCAAAAACAAATTTCGCTTTTGATTCATCTTCTAACCACTTCTTAAAAGCCTCACTCTTTAAGGCATCTTCTGTTTTTAAAACATAAGCCCCTTCACCTGTAACTAAACTAACAGCTTCAATATCAGCTTCATGATAATTTTCAGTAATCATTTCAAAGTGAACCGTTGCTTCATCTGTTAATTGATTAGCGTCTAAGTCTTCTACCACTTCAAAAGTAAATTCTTTTAATTCCTTTTGAACTTCTAAAGGTCCATCCCCTTGCAAACGTTTCAGCAAGCTTTTAAACTCTAACTCCTGGAAAAGCTCATAAAGTCCATTAACATCGTATCCATCATACTTAAGGTCCTTTAATGTAATGTCGATTGGTGATTCAATATTAATCGTCGCCAAATCACGACTCATAAAAGCATCTTCTTTATGATTCGTTAAATTTTCAAGTAGTTTCTTCGCTGTTATTTCATGTAAATGTTCATATACAGCTTCAACTGTTCCATATTTCGTTAATAAATCAGTCGCCCGTTTAATCCCTACACCTGGAACACCAGGAATATTATCAGAAGAGTCGCCCATTAAAGCCTTTAAATCGATAATTTGGTCAGCTGTTAGCTTTTTCTCCTCAAGTAATACATCAGGTGTGTAAGATTCTACTTGACTGACACCTTTACGTGTTAAGTCGACTGTTACATGGTCTGATACGAGTTGGAGTAAGTCCTGGTCACCAGAAATAACTTTAACCTCATAACCGTCTGCTTCAGCCTGCTTAGCAAGCGTGCCAATGATATCATCTGCTTCATACATTGGAAGCTCATAATGTGGAATATGAAAAGCTGACAAAACTTCACGCGAAAGCGGAAACTGTTCAGACAATTCTGGTGGTGTCTTCTGCCTTCCACCTTTATATTCTTTATAAGTTTCATGACGAAAAGTCGTCTTTCCTGCATCAAATGCAACAAGCATATGTGTCGGATCCTCTTCATCTAATATATTTAACAACATATTGGTAAAACCATATATAGCATTCGTATATACACCTTTATCATTATGAAGTAATGGTAACGCATAAAATGCACGGAATAAAATACTATTCCCATCAATTAACACTAACTTTTTTGTCATTAAAAAAATGCCTCCTACTTTTTATTTAAGCATTTCCATCCTTCTTCCATTATAAACGAAAAACGACTTGCTTTCATCTATAAAAAAAGTTGAGTAAACTGACGTTTACTCAACTAGACGCTCATCATGAGGAATATATATTGAAAAAGTTGTCCCACGCCCGACTTGACTATGAACATCTATCTTCCCATCATGGGTTTCAACAATATGTTTTACAATAGCCAGCCCAAGCCCTGTTCCACCTGTATCTCGGCTTCTCGCCTTATCAACACGATAAAAACGTTCGAACAATCTTGGAATATCTTTATGTTCAATACCAATCCCTGTATCTTCAATCTCTATTTGAATACCTACATCCTTTTGGAAGACACGTAAACAGACATGCCCACCTTCAGGCGTATAACTAATAGCATTAGACAATAAATTGATTAAGATTTGTTTAATTTTTTGTTGATCGGCATTTAACGTTAAGCCTTCCGTCACATCAACCGTTAAATCAATCTTTTTCTCCTTCGCTTGAATAGCCATCATTGAACTTACTTTATCAATGACTTCATTTAATTGAAATAAGTTTTTTTCTAATACGAACGTATCCCTTTCTAGTTGTGACAAAGTTAACAAGTCATCAATTAATAAATGGATTCGTTTACTCTCTTCAAATATAATCGATAAAAACTGTTCTCTCATTTGATCATCAGTCACATTATTATGGAGTAGCGTTTCGGCAAAGCCGCGAATCGAAGTAATCGGTGTCTTTAATTCATGTGACACATTAGCAACGAAATCTTTTCGCATTAACTCTAATCGTTTAAACTCAGATATATCATAAATGGCAAGAACAGCACCCTTTAACATATTTAATTCATCAAATATTGGGGCACCAATCACCTCAATATAAACTTTATCCTCATTGTGCTTCATCGAGAATCGCCTTTTTGTTAACGTTTCATGTAAAAAAGTGTCTTGTACTGTTTCATGTATGTCCTTCTCTAATATGACATCATAATAGAGTTTACCGATATAGCTTTTCTCCTTGTCGCCAAACATTGAAATGAATTGTTGATTAACGACATGAATATAACCTTTCTCATCAATTAATACTAGACCACTATTTGTATTTTCGACGACTGTACTTAATTGTTCAGCTTGTAACTGTTCTTGTATTTTCAACTTACTTAAACTACGAGCTAAAGCGTTAATTTTTTTGTTTAAGTCTCCAATCAAACCATCTGACCGGTCATGAATTCGAGTGTGATAGTTACCTTCTAACATTTTATCCATCGTATGTGATGCTTTTTCAATTGGTGAGACATACTTCATAAAAATAGATGCCACCGTAATAGATATAACGATAAAGAACACAAATAATACAGCAAAAAATAAATAGGGATTTTCTATAATTGGATATAAGAGAGCACCAAGAACAATTGTTATAATGAATAGGAAAGAAATATATTTCCATATATTTTTAATCACTTGTTTATTCATCTTTTTTCTCCATTTTATAACCGAATCCACGTACCGTATGAATATATTGTGGATTCTTTTTATCGACTTCTAATTTATCACGTAAACGAGCAACATGAACATCAACAATCCGTGTATCACCTGCGAAATCATAATCCCAAACTGCACTTAACAACTGGTCCCTTGATAAAATCATTCCATTATTTTGTACAAAGTAAGTTAATAGTTCAAATTCTTTTCGTGTTAAAGTAAGTGGCTCACCATGAAAATAAGCTTCGAACTTTTTGGGATAAATCGTAATATGACTCATCTCTAATTTATCATTTGCTGAGTCGTTTTTTAATGAGTCATTATTCTCATAAGGTGCAACCCGTCTCAATACTGCATGAATACGAGCAACGAGCTCTTGCGGACTAAATGGCTTCGTAATATAATCATCCGCCCCTAAATTCAAACCCTTTATTCGATCATCTTCTTCAGCTTTGGCACTCACCATTAAAATTGGAATAAATGGGTGGTGTTCTCTTACGGTTTTACAAACAGTGAGACCATCTATTTTAGGTAACATTAAATCTAAAATAATTAAATCATATTCATTATTCTCCACTTTATAAATAGCTTGTTCACCATCATGTGCTAAGTCTGTATAAAAACCAGCTTCTGCGACATGATATGAAATTAATGTTGCAATTGATAATTCATCTTCTACAATGAGCACTGAACGCTTCAATGTCTCAACCTCTTTTCAATAGTCGTTACTTCTATATTACTAGCAATGGCAAGAAAATGGAATATCATTTATGTAACGTTTATGTAAATTTTCATAAAAAAAGCGTAGAGTGAAAACACTCTACGCTTGATTCAAATATTATAAGTTTTTAATTAACTCATCAGCGAATTCAGAACATTTAACTTCTGTTGCACCGTCCATTAAACGAGCAAAGTCGTAAGTTACAACTTTAGAAGAAATTGTCTTGTTCACAGATTGAGTAATTAAGTCAGCAGCTTCTTGCCAACCTAAGTGTTCTAACATTAAAACACCTGATAATAATACTGAAGATGGGTTAACTTTGTCTAAACCTGCATACTTCGGAGCAGTTCCATGAGTTGCTTCGAAAATAGCATGTCCAGTTACATAGTTAATGTTTGCTCCTGGAGCAATACCAATTCCACCAACTTGTGCCGCTAAAGCGTCAGAGATATAGTCACCGTTTAGGTTCATTGTAACAACTACATCATGCTCTTTCGGACGAGTTAAAATTAATTGTAAGAAGATATCAGCAATTGCATCTTTAACGATGATTTTACCTGCTGCTTCTGCATCAGCTTGTGCTTTATTTGCAGCATCTAAGCCGTCTTTCTCAACGATGCGGTCATACTCAGCCCATGTGAATACTTTATCACCGTACTCAGCTTCAGCTACTTCATAACCCCAATCTTTGAATGCACCTTCTGTAAACTTCATAATGTTACCTTTGTGTACTAATGTAACACTCTTACGGTTATGTTCGATTGCATACTCAATTGCAGCACGAACTAAACGTTTCGTTCCTTCAGCAGATACTGGCTTAATACCAATTCCTGATGATTCTGGGAAACGAATGTTTTTAACACCCATATCATCTTGTAAGAAGTTAATTACTTTTTTAACTTCTGGTGTTCCTTCTTGCCACTCAATACCTGCATAGATATCTTCAGTGTTTTCACGGAATACTACCATGTCAACATCTTCAGGTGCTTTAACTGGAGAAGGTACTCCGTCAAAGTGACGTACAGGACGTAAGCAGTTATATAAATCTAACTCTTGACGTAATGCAACGTTTAATGATCGGAATCCACCACCGATTGGTGTCGTAAGTGGTCCTTTAATAGCAACTTTATACTCATCAATTGTATTTAAAGTTTCTTGAGGTAACCATTCACCTGTTTCGTTGAATGCTTTTTCACCCGCTAAAACTTCTTTCCATTCGATTTCTTTCTCACCGTTATATGCTTTTTCAACTGCAGCATCTAATACGCGGCTTGCAGCTGCCCAAATATCTGGACCTGTTCCGTCCCCTTCGATAAATGGAATAACTGGTTTGTCTGGCACTTGTAGAACGCCATTTTCAACAACAATTTTTTCTGACATGTGTCAAAACCCTCCTATGATTCTATTGAATTCATTTATTTGCAAGGGATCTATCTTCATATTGTTTTAGATGTAACCCTTAATGCACCAATACATACCAAAATAATAGCCGGATCTGTTACCGGCTATTATTCAGTATAAATGTATTTCTCTTATAATACAACTGTTTCAACAATTAGCGATTTTCGATCTCAACAAAGTCGCGTAATCCAGGACCTGTATACTCTGCACGAGGACGGATTAGTCGGTTGTTATCGTATTGCTCTAAAATGTGTGCTAACCAACCTGACATACGGCTTACAGCGAAGATTGGTGTAAATAAGTCATGGTCAATCCCTAAACTGTGATACACACTTGCTGAATAGAAGTCTACGTTAGCTGGTAGGCCTTTATTTTCTTTAATATATTCTTCAATCGCTACCGACATACGGTATAAGTATTCTTGATTGTGTAATTTCGTTAGTTTTTCAGACATTTTTTGTAAGTGTTTTGCACGAGGGTCTCCTGTACGATATACGCGGTGTCCCATCCCCATAATTAATTCTTTGTTTGCTAACTTTTTCTCAATGTAAGGAATTGCATTTTCTTCCTCACCGATTTCAGTTAACATTTTCATAACTTGTTCGTTTGCTCCACCGTGTAAAGGTCCTTTAAGTGCACCAATTGCTGCAGTAATACCTGAATAAACATCTGATAATGTAGCAACACAAACACGTGCTGTAAATGTAGATGCGTTTAATTCATGGTCCGCATGTAAGATAAGTGCCTTATCAATTGCCTCAACTTCGATATCTTCCCCTTCTTTTCCGTTTAACATGTAAACGAAGTTCTCAGCGAAAGTTAAATCTTTACGAGGAGCAACTGGATCTTCACCTTTACGAATACGTGAGAATGACGTTACAATCGTAGCTACTTTTGCTTGTAGGCGGATTGCTTTTCGTAAGTTGGCTTCTTTTTCCATAAGGTCTGCTTCTTCATCATACAAACCTAATAAAGAAACTGCTGTACGTAATGCTGCCATTGGATGAACTGTTTTTAAATCATATGAACGTAAATGATCAATAACTGCCTCAGGTAATTCCATGTTATCAGCTAGATCTTTACGAAGTGCTTCATATTGCTCTTTAGTAGGTAGTTCACGATTCCATAGTAAGTAAACTACTTCTTCAAATGTTGCGTTCTCTGTTAAGTCGTCGATTGAGTAACCTGCATATGTTAACTTATCATCAATAATTGAACAAATCGATGATTCTGTTGCAATTACTCCCTCTAATCCTCTAGTTACTGACATATAAATCTCTCCTTCAAAATATAATTTATATTGAAATATGTATTCAAAATGTACAATCCTATTTTATTATATAAGATTTTACATTGAATGTGAATTGAAAACTCTTTCATTTTTCACAAATTTGTCAAAGAAGTTTTTCTTTTCATTCACATATCATATACATATCTTTAACACATTTTTAAAAAGTAGGTGTAAATAGTGCTCACTAAGCAAACCATTATTTTAATAAAACTATCATGTTTTATTCTTTTATCATTTGCAATTATATTATTGTTGTACTTTTTACCTCAGATCGTTTTAAGTAGTTTATTCATCTATTTCAGTAGTTTTTATTTACACGCCATCGTTCGTATCCTTCAGGAAAGGATTCATCTTAATAAATTATTAGCGACCTTGCTTGTCGTGACCTCTTACTACTTACTTATCTTTTTAGCGATTTACTTTTTTCTTTCATTTGCCATCCAGCAAATGATTCTTTTCTTCCATCGTGATGGCTTGAAATTCATTGCTGTCATTGAGCAATTCTTTCAAAATTCACAACATAACCTTATCTCAAGTATACTATCCAAAAATAGTGTAATTCAATTAAATGAATCATCGCTTGATTTGGACGGCTTAGTCAACCACTTATTAGAGACTGTCATCAACTCAATTCAAATGATGATCCAGTCCTTTTCAAGTCTATCCCTTTTATTGTTTGCTATTATTATTTCTACCTATTTTATGACCTATGATTTCAACTTAATTAGACATCATACCAAAACCATCATACCTTCTAGTATCCGGCTTGCTATGCATCAGTTTGTTAATCAGTCTATGAAAAGTACCTTTCATCTAATAAAGGCTCAATTCATCTTAGCAATTATCACCGCTCTACTTTCTTTCTTTTGTTTTAACATGATCGGTTTATCACAGCCATTATACTTGGCTTTCATCATTTTATTTATCGACTTTATTCCCTATATTGGTGTTGGTTTCGTCTATATACCACTTATTTTATATTATTTTATGTCCTATCAATTTACATATAGCCTTATCTTATTAACACTTTACTTAGTCGTCGTAATTTTCAGACAATTAGTCGAACCAAAAGTGGTTGGATCCACATTAAGGATCCATCCACTTTTCATTATTTTGACGATATACGTCACAATTTATTTTTTTGGTATGACAGGATTATTGTTACTTCCTCTTATTTTAATTTGTTTAAGTACTTGCTCACATTTAAAGCTTCATACAAAAATATTTCGTTTTATTTTTAAAAACGTTTAATAAATATTGTACTTTTTCGCTTCATCATCTTTATTAAAGAATACATAATGAGTGCTTTAAATGGTTTCCGTGTAAATGGAATCAGTAATAAAAATCCGATCAGATCTGTTAAAAATCCAGGTGTAATTAAACAAACACCCGCCAACAAGATACAAATACCATTTAATATTTCGTTATCTGGTCGAATTCCTTGTTGAATAAGTTCACCGACACGTTGGTATGTTTTAATACCTTCATAGCGAACAAATATAATACCTGCTAATCCTGTTAAAAAAATTAACATGATAACAGACCAAATACCGATCATACTGCCCGTCCAAATAAAAAGGGCAATCTCTATAACTGGAATGACGATAAAAAATAATATAAGCCAATACATCATGCAGCCCACCTCACATCTATCGTGTCATCAATTAAATAACGTTCGTATGTCCTTGATGTACACTTCCTGTTGCTGCATCTATTGTAACATTTTCACCATTATCTATTAAGTCTGTTGCATTTTTAACACCAACAATAACTGGAATACCAATATTTAAGCCAACAACTGCAGCATGCGATGTTAACCCACCTTCTTCAGCGATGACACCAGCTGCAATTTCCATGTATGGTACTAAGTCTTTATCTGTTGCTGTCGTTACTAATATATCGCCTTCTTTAAAATGTCCTTCTGCTTCTTTAGCACTATTGGCGATAACAACTTTTCCGTGTGCATAATTTCTTCCGATTCCTTGACCTTGCGCAAGTACATTGCCAATGATATGAACTTTCATTAAGTTCGTTGTACCACTAACACCTACTGGAACACCAGCTGTAATAATCACTTTATCTCCATAAGTGAATAAACCTGTTTCTAATCCCTTTTCAACGGCAATTTCTAATAATTCATCTGTTGAATCTGTGTTATCACTCAATACAGGATGAACACCCCAGCTTAAGGCTAGCTTACGGTAAACATCTTTTTTAAATGTGATAGCGACGATTGGTGCTTCTGGACGATATTTAGCGACCATACGTGCTGAATGGCCACTCGTTGTCGGTGTTAAAATAGCACTCACCTTTAAGTTAGCTGCAGTATGTGTTACAGATTGACTAATCGCCTCTGTAATTGACATTGTTACTGATTTTGAACGACTATCTAGTACTTTATCATGATCTAATGCTGATTCAGTTGTTTTTGCAATTACATCCATCATTTGGACCGCTTCAACTGGATATTTACCAGCCGCTGTTTCACCTGATAACATAATCGCATCTGTTCCATCCAAAATAGCATTGGCTACATCCGAAGCTTCTGCTCGTGTCGGACGTGGCTCACTTTGCATAGAATCAAGCATTTGTGTCGCCGTAATAACAGGCTTACCCGCTAAATTACAACGGTTAATTAAATCTTTTTGAACTAAAGGAACTGATTCAGGTGGAATTTCGACGCCTAAATCACCACGAGCGACCATGACACCTGAACTGACTTCTAAAATTTTATCAAAATGGTCGACACCTTCCTGATTTTCAATTTTTGAAATGATGTCAATATGTTCACCTTTATTTTCTTCTAATAATTTGCGGATAGCTAGGACATCTGTATGTTGACGAACAAAAGATGCAGCGATAAAATCAACATCTTGCTCGATACCAAATTTAATATCATTAATATCCTTTTCCGTAACAGGCGGTAAGTTAACACTAACATTTGGTACGTTAACACTTTTCTTATTTTTAATTAAGCCACTGTTAATTACTTTTGTAACAATTTCTCCAAGTTCATGATCAAGTTCAATCACTTTCAGTTGGATTAAACCGTCATCTAATGAAATAATTGTTCCGACTTCAACATCGTCAATTAAGCCACTATATGTAATTGAAAAACGCTCTTTTGTACCTTCTACCTCTTCCATAGACAGCCTTACTTCTGCACCTTCATCTAAGTAAGCCTCACCATCTTTAAAAGATTGTGTTCTAATTTCTGGACCTTGTGTATCAAGTAGGATAGCAACGTTTTTATTCAACTGATCTGCTACTTCACGAATATTTTTTATTCTACCTGCATGCTCCTCATAGTCACCATGGGAAAAATTCAAGCGTGCTACATTCATCCCACTTTCCATTAATTGTTTAAGTTTGTCAATACTCTCAGATGCTGGACCGATCGTACATACGATTTTTGTTTTTCTCATCACTTTTTTGCCTCCATTTTTATAATTAAATTGAAATTTCTTGTGATAATTGATACATCGACTCAGTGATACGATGCTTTGTTGCTAAGACATCTTCGATATTCAGTGCGACAAGTTGATTGTTTTGTAAGCCAACAATTTTACCATTTTCACCATTTAAGAGTAAGTCAACTGCACTGCCTGCTAAGCGTGATGCTAGGACTCTATCTTGTGCTGATGGTGAACCACCACGTTGAATATGACCTAAGACAGTGACGCGCGTATCAAATTTAGTCGCTTCCTCGACTTTTTTACCAAGGTCAATTCCACTTCCAACACCTTCTGCTAAAACGATAATACTATGTTTTTTACCACGTTCATGCCCACGTTTTAATCGGTCGATAACAGAATCAATATCTGTCGGATGCTCTGGAATTAAAATACTTTCAGCTCCACCAGCTAAGCCGGCATATAAAGCGATATCTCCTGCATCTCGTCCCATCACTTCAATAACATAAGTTCTTTCGTGAGATGTAGCTGTATCACGAATTTTATCAATCGATTCAATAACCGTATTCAGTGCTGTATCAAAACCAATTGTATAATCAATTTCAGCAATATCATTATCAATTGTAGCCGGCACACCGATTGATGGTATACCTAACTTCGATAAAACATTTGCCCCTTGTAATGAGCCATCTCCACCAATAACAACTAAGCCGTCTAAGCCGAACTTTTCGATTTGCTCTTTTGCCTTTTGCTGTCCTGCCTCTGTTTTAAATTCATCACATCGTGCAGAATATAAGATCGTACCACCACGTTGAACGATATCGCCGACAGATCCAATCTCCATCTTTTTCATATTCCCATCAATTAAACCTTGGTAGCCATAATAAATACCATAGACTTCAATTTCATGGTAGATTGCTTTTCTTACAACAGCACGAATGGCTGCATTCATTCCTGGTGCATCGCCACCACTTGTTAAAACACCTATTTTTTTCATTTCATTCACCTCTAAACTTAATTATTATGTAACGATTACAGTAAAATCTACGATTCTTCCATCATATAAATCAGTTTACATGAGATATAATGTATCCGTTTCCTTTTTCAGCAAAGATTATGTCATCATATTGCCTTATTCGTATCACATATTCCTTAAAAAGTAGTAAAGAGGTTGACAACGATTGTCAACCTCTCTTCTTTCATACTTCTCGAATATCTCCGATTTTCGAAAACTTATCCCAACGATTTTCTACTAATTCATCTTTAGATAAAGCTTTTAATTCATCTAATGATGATTGAATCGTATCTTCTATATATTTAGCTTGTTTTTCCACATCTCGGTGTGCTCCACCACGTGGTTCTTCTATTATCTTATCGATAACACCTAAATCTTTCAAATCATATGATGTAATTCGCATCGTTTCTGCTGCTTGTTGCGCTAATGCAGCGTCCTTCCATAGGAGTGCTGCCGCCCCTTCCGGTGATATAACCGAATAAGTTGAATTCTCTAACATATGAACATGGTTACCAACACCTAAGGCAAGTGCTCCACCACTTCCACCTTCACCAATGACAATACTAATAATAGGTACAGTCAGTCCGGCCATTTCTTTTAAATTATAAGCAATGGCTTCACTTTGACCACGCTCTTCAGCAGCCTTTCCTGGCTCTGCCCCTTTTGTATCAATAAAGGTAATAATTGGTCGGTTAAATTTCTCAGCTAACTTCATATGTCGCATTGCTTTACGATACCCTTCTGGATGTGGCATCCCGAAGTTACGGCGAATGTTTTCCTTCGTTTTCTTCCCGCGCTGATGACCGATAATTGTCACAGGCTGACCATGGAATGACCCAACACCTGCCACAATGGCTTCATCATCACTAAAGTAACGGTCACCGTGAAATTCGATAAAGTCTTCAATGAGATGGTGAATATAATCTAATGTTGTCGGTCTTTCTTGGTGACGAGCAACTTGGACACGATCCCAAGGCTCTAAATGTGTATACACATCATCTTCTAATTTTTCTAAACGTTCTTCCAATGTTTTAATTTCGTCTGACAAATCTATTTCACCATTTATCGATATGTTTTTTAATTCATTAATTTTTTCACGTAAATGAACAATTGGTTTTTCAAACTCTAATATTTGCATTATACCGTTTGACCTCCTTTAACTGCTTCTTTCTTTTCAGGAGCACTGACAGGAGCATGTAGTCGCAATACTTTCGCCAATACATCAGCCATATCATGACGATGAATAATTTTATCTAACTGACCATGCTTTAATAAAAACTCTGCCGTCTGGAAGTCATCTGGTAACTTCTCACGTGTCGTCTGTTCTATAATTCGTCGACCAGCAAACCCGATTAATGCTTCAGGTTCAGCAAAGTTATAATCACCTAATGAAGCAAAGCTTGCTGTTACACCACCTGTTGTTGGATGTGTCATAACAGAGATCATCAAGCCACCAGCATCTGAGAAACGTTTAATAGCAAATGATGTTTTAGACATTTGCATTAAGCTTAAGACACCTTCTTGCATACGTGCCCCACCTGATGCCGTAAAAATAATAAAAGGAATCTTTAATTCACGAGCACGTTCAATGGCACGTGTAATTTTTTCGCCTACAACAGACCCCATACTTCCCATACGGAATCCTGCATCCATAACGGCAAATGCCGTTTCATTTCCTTGGATTGTCCCTTTTCCTGTAACGACCGCTTCAGTTAACCCGGTCTTCTTACTGTCCTTTTCAAGCTTCTCCAAGTACTCTGGGAAACCGAGTGGATTATTTGTACGAATATGTGTGTCCCATTCTTCAAAACTCCCTTCATCAAACAATGTCCCTATACGTGTCCACGCATCTAAAGGCATATGATGATCACAATTTAAACAAACATATTCATTATTAATTAACTCTTTTCGATATGCGATATTTCCACATTTATCACATTTAGTCATTAAACCTTCAGGTATTTCTTTCTTTGATTGTTCATCTGGAATAACAGTATTGTTATTATTTCGATTGAATATTTTTTTAAGCAAAAAATACCCCTCCCTTTATACAAAAAATAAATATAATATGATTTCATCCATAAATATATAACATTATTAATAATATACTTGATAGCGTTTTACATTTCTACTAAAACTCTTTAAAAAATATCAAAAACAGTTAATATGTTTTTATTTACCCCCTCTTTAACTAGATATATTAAACCATAATCCCTATTTTATCATATAATACTCTTTCGTGAAGATAAATATAAAAAGGTATTACTTTTTTCGTAATACCTTTTTCAGCTCTATTTGAGTGCAACATGATCTAAACCGAAATATGCCGCGATTTTGTGAATAATATGCTTTTGCTTTTCAATCATAAAATATTCATTTAACTGATAGCTACTTTTCGTTTGTGGATCATAAATAATAATAGGCACATTTCCTGGATGTTCTTTTGCCACTTTCGCTAAAAAACTCCTTGCTTCATCTGCTTGACGCTGATTTAACCGGATGTAAAGTTTTTCTTTCGAAAGATCGTAGGCATCCATTTGTAAATCAGTTAACTCATTTATAATCAATTGTTTTTTTCCATTTCGGAATGAAACTTTATTAATTGTTTCAATTATATTTTCCTCTTTTAAAAGAGGCGATACTTCTCGATACACTTTTGGAAAAACAACAGCATCTATCGTATCTGTTTCATCTGCTAATTCAAGAAAAGCCATCGACTCACCATTTTTTGTCGTTATTTTTCTTACTGCTTGAATCATTCCAGCTAAATGAATCACTTCATTTTCCCTCTTTTGCTCAACACCGGCAATACTCGTAAAGCCTTTCCGATTTAAAAGCGTCCGGTAGCTAGCAAGTGGATGTTCTGATACATATAAATGAAGCAATTGTTTTTCATCACTTAACTTTTCCATAATGGTGAAGTCTTCTTTTTCTGTATAATCTTTAATCATTGTTAAACCATTATCAAAGAGCGAATTCGAACCGAATAGTTCTATTTTTTCTAAGATTGAATCGATTGATGCAAGAAGACTTGCACGATTATGATGAATACAGTCAAAAGCACCAACTAAGATTAAGTTTTCTAACACATTTCGCTTTACATTTGTTCGATTACAAAAGTCATATAAGTCGGTAAACTTACCATTTTTACGTTCCTCTACAATGTGACGAACCGTACTGATTCCGACATTTTTAATGAGTGATAAACCAATCCGTACACTTCCTTTTTCAAGTGTGAATGGCGCATAACTTTCATTAATAGAAGGTGGTAATATACGAATGCCTTGCTGTTTAGCCTCTTCTACATAAGCTGCAACCTTTTCGCCCGATGCGCGAACATGATTCAACATCGCTGTATAAAAATGAATCGGATAGTTAGCTTTTAAGAAACTTAATTGATAAGAAATTTTACTATAAGCGACTGAGTGACTTTTTGGAAAACCATAGTCAGCAAATTGGACAATCCAAGAAAAAATCTCTCGTGCAATACTTTCCTCATAACCTTTTTGAATGGCTCCATCAACAAATGCCTTTTCTTGTTCATTCATAATCGAACGTTGTTTCTTACTGACTGCGCGCCTTAAAACGTCTGCTTGACCTAAGCTAAAACCTGCCACTGTGTGGGCGATTTGCATAATTTGTTCTTGATAAACTAAGACACCATAGGTCTCTTCCAAGATTGGCTTAACAGACGGGTGGATATAAGTAAATGCTTTGCCATGTTTACGCTCAACAAATGTGTCGATAAACTCCATTGGACCTGGTCTGTATAAAGCGTTTAAAGCAACAATATCTTCAAAGCTATTCGGTTTAAGCTTTTTTAACACTCGCTTCATGCCGTCAGATTCTAACTGAAAAATCCCATTTGTTTTCCCCTCTTGTAAAAGTTGGAATGTTTTCCTATCATTTTCCGGCAGTTGATTAAGATGAATCCTTTCCCCTGTTCTTCGTTCAATCGAGTGAACAATATCTTGGATAGACGATAAATTACGCAAGCCAAGTATATCCATCTTTAACAAGCCAAGCTGCTCTAAATCATTCATCGGAAACTGGGTCACATAACCCCCATCCTCCCCCTGCATAAGAGGAAGATAGTCTGTTAAAGGATGCTTACCTAAAACAATACCTGCGGCATGAATAGAGTCATGGCGTGGGAGTCCTTCTAATTTGATAGCATGTCTAAAAAGGGTCTGTAGGATCGGTACTTTTTTAATATAAGAAGTTAATGATTTATTTTCTTTAATAAATTGAATGAGTGGCTGACCCTTATATCCTTTCAGTTCATTAATAATATATGTTTTATCATAAGGATCAATGTCCATTCGTTCTAGTAGTTCACGAATAATAGAGCGTGTCCCATATGTATCAAAGGTTATAATTTTAGCAACATATTTGTCACCATACTTTTGTCTAACATAATGAACAATGTCTTCTCGATCACGATCCGAAAAGTCCATATCAATATCCGGCATCGTCACACGTTCCGGATTTAAAAATCGCTCAAACAATAAATTATATTGAATGGGATCAACATCCGTGATGCCCAATACATAAGAAACAATTGACCCTGCCGCAGATCCACGACCTGGACCGACCGGAATATGTTTCCTTTTTGCATATTGGACATAGTCAGCAACAATTAAAAAATAATCGGCAAAGCCGAGACGAATAATTATGTCCAACTCTTTCTTTAAACGATTTTTAACTTGATCAGTGAGGACTGCATATTTATCTTGCACCCGTTCATAACAAACTTGTTTTAAATACGTTGCAGCATCCCCTTCATTTGGTACAGGATACTGTGGTAACAATTGACGATGAAATTGAAAAGATATGTGGCAACGCTTTGTCACCGCTTCTAAATGAGTCATACTTTGAGGATATGTCTCATACATTGACTGTAGTTGATCTTTTCCTGTCACATATTTCCCTTGCCGTTTTGATGTAAGTGATGCTTCAGACCAAGTTGTTTTATTTTCAAGATGTGTGAGGCAATCAAAGCTAGCATAATCTTCTTCATTTAAATACCTGACATCATGCATGGCAATAAAAGAGATATGATAGTCTTTTTCTAACTCTTTCGCTCTTGCTATCATATCTTGATCAGGGGGCACTTGGACAAAGACATTGTTTTGGCCAAGTACTTGCTTTAAACGTTCAATAAAAGGGATTAAGCTTTTTTCATCTTCAACCATTAAATCTTGTAAACCATTATCTTCGGTATGTACGATACAGATAGTATGTTCGACATATGAAGTAAAAACATCTTCCACAAGATTCCCTTCATGAATAGCCGTTGATAAGTTCATTAAATGCTTTAAACCATCATTGTT
>DATGTP010000068.1:0-5465 GCA_035301825.1 Pseudogracilibacillus sp.
CCTGAAGATAACCCGAAAACAGGGGATCAAGCTCCAATTGTTTTATTCGTATTTTTAGGAACATTGTCATTATTGTTTTTAGTCTTTCGTCAAAAGTTATTTGCTAGTGAGAAAAATTAAAGGAGTGCCATAAATGAAGAAAATAATTAATGTTTTTGCGATATGTACTTTGTTATTATCAATGATTGTTGTGCCACAACATGTCGTTCAAGCTGAATCGACTTATGACATCAGTCAATTGGAAGATGGCGAATATGACATCCAAGCAAGTGCACTACATGCAACAAATGATGAAGAATCGGCTGCACAAGGATTTTTAAATAAAGATGCAAAAATCACGATTAATGGTGACCGTGCTGAGTTAACAATTACTGCACCCAATAACGACATGATGAATTTTGGTTATTTAGAAATTGAAGGTGACCGTGCTGAAACGATCGAAACAGAAGATACGTTGAGTTTCACATTTGAATTAGACGAATTAAAAGAGATCTTACAGGCCAAAACAAGTTATGAAGTACCTGCCATTGGGCTTGTTCATGAAGATGTAGGTTTACGCTTTCAATTAGAAGGTTTAGATGAAATTCCAGAAATTGAAGAGGAAGAAGAGGAGAAAGTTCAAGAGCAAGCTGGGCAACCAGTAGACTTTCAGGTAGATGTAGGAGCTATGGAGCGTTATATTGAAAATATAACGATGACAGATGATCAAACGGTCATTGTTCGTTTTAATTCGGGATCAATGATTCCTGACTTTAAAGTGGATTTAGGTCAAGGTTTACAATCAGCTGATCGAACAGAGGTCGGTGAAGACTTTGTGGATTATGAGTTTACAGTGGATCAAGAAGACACCGTGTTAGATGCACAAGTGTTTGTTAAAGCTGGGAATTATGAAAGTGATTATCTATTTAAATTAACCATTGGTCATCCTTCTGAGGAAGACGGTGATAAAGAAGAAACTGAGCAACCAGAAGAAAAGCCAGAAGATCCGGAAGAGAAGCCTGAGCAACCAGAAGAAAAGCCAGAAGATCCGGAGAAACAACCTGAAGAACCAGAAGAAGAGTTAAGCGAAGGAAAAACAATTGATTATGTCATTAATCAAGAAGACAGTGATGACATATCTGCTGCTGACAACTTTTTTGAGAAGCCAGGGAAGCTGATTGAAAAAGAAGGCCAAACTTATTTAGAAGTGACGGTTACAAGCTGGTCGATGATTGATGATTTAAAGGCTGACGGGCAAGAGGTGATTGTCATTGAAGAGGATAAAGATAAGGATACAGCGATTGTCCATATCCCTGTTCATGAGGATGTAAGTCAGGTTATATCTTTAACAATGAAAGTAACAGTACCTGGCTTATATGAAACAGAACATACGACAAGATTGGTTATGGATGAAGATTCTTTAGAGGAAGAGTCAAAAGAAGAACCGGACAAGAAGCCAGGAAATGAATCGGAAAAACCAAATGAAAAACCAGGTAAGAAACCAGAAAAGCCAAAAGAAGATGAAAAAGCTGAACTTGTAGCAGATAAAGTATATAACCTTGATTATACAATTATGCATGAGACGAAAAATGAACCATCAATTGCAGATGACTTTTTTAATAAGCCTGGTCAAATTTTATTAAAAGATGGTATTTATTATTTACAAGTGACAGTTGATGAAAAAGATTGGTCTATGATTGAAGGATTAAAAATTGAAGGAAAAGATATTAAAATCTTAAAATCAAATGGGAAATATCTTGTACAAGTAACTTTAGGTGAATCAATACCAAATGAATTACTGTTAGATATGTTTATTAATGTGCCGGGTTTATATGAAGCTAATCATAAAGCACGTCTAATTTTAAATGAAGAATCTTTAAAAGAAGTCGATCAAGCAGGAATGATTATCGGTTCGACAGGCGAAACACCTCCTAACCCTACGCATAAGACACCAAACAAACCAACATTTGGTGATGCTAGTTCAAATGGTGAGGAAAAGGTTACACCAACAGCTATGAAGCAAGGTGTTAACCCAAAAACAGGTGATGAGGCAAATATAGGCTTGTATGGTAGCTTGTTTGCAGCAGCTCTTATTTTATTAACCTATCAAATTCGCCGTCGTAAAGTCATTTAATATTAAGCTGTCTTGCCGTCTATTGGGCGGTAAGACAATCTCTATTTTGTAAAGTGAGGCAATACAGATGAAAGGTCGTTATATTTTAACCATTTTTACCGTTATTTTATTGAGCTCGTTTCTGGTTGCTTGTCAGGGATCATCTGGAGAAGAGGAGCCTAGTAACAAGGAAGAAAGTAATAATGTTTCTCATGAACAAGAGGAAGAAAGTAATGAACGAATTGTTGCAACAACGGTAGCCCTAACTGAAATTATGGACCAATTAAATATTGACTTAGTTGGTGTGCCAACAAGTTACAAAGACTTGCCAGACCGTTATGAAGACTTAACTGATACTGGCAACCCAATGAGTCCTGATATGGAAGTGATCTTATCACTTAAGCCGACAGAAGTATATTCTGTCACGACCTTGTTAGGTGATTTAGAAGGGGCTTTTGATCAGTATGATGTCCCTGTAAATTTCGTAGATTTAACAAGTGTAGAAGCGATGTTTGCTGAAATTGAGCAAATTGGTGAAACGTATGAAAGAGAAGAAGAAGCAGAGCAACTTGTTCAAACATTTGATGAAAAACTTGCTCAAATTGAAGAGAAAACAGCAGGATTAGAAGAGCCGAGTGTCCTTATTTTAATGGGTATACCTGGTAGTTATATTGTCGGTACTGAAAATAGTTATATCGGTGATTTAGTAGAACGTGCAGGTGGGAAGAATGTCATTGAAGGTAGAGATGAAGAGTATATTGCAGCTAATACAGAACACCTCCAACAATTAGATCCTGATATTATATTACGAGCTGCCCATGGTGCACCAGAAGAAGTAGTAAAAATGTTTGATCAAGAATTTAAAGAAAATGACATTTGGACGCATTTTTCTGCCGTACAAAATGATCGTGTATATGATTTGGAAGAAAGCTTGTTTGGAACAACTGCCAATTTGGCAGCAGAAGATGCATTAGAAGAATTAGTTCAATTATTGCATGATAAATAGATAGAAGAGGGAATTGAAAATGAGTAAAAAATGGTTATCTTTCATTGCAGTTATTGTATTATTACCAGCAGTGACGCTGTTTGCAATGGTGACGGGAAGTATTGACATAACTTATACTGAATTGTTGATGAACTTTTTTAATGAAAATCATGAGAATATAGGGATTATAAAAGACTTACGTTTCCCGCGCATTATCATTGCCATTTTTGCAGGAGCAGCTTTATCTGTGTCTGGTGTTTTATTGCAAGCGGTGATGCGTAATCCATTAGCCGAACCTGGTATTATAGGTGTTTCAGCAGGTTCAAGTTTTTTCACTCTACTCATTTTAGCCTTTTATCCAAGCTTGTTTTTTTATACACCTTTATTTGCTTTTATCGGTGGAATGATTGCCTTTTTTATCGTCTATTCACTATCTTGGAAAAGCTCACTCCATCCTTTGCGGATGATTTTAATTGGAGTGGCGATTAATGCCCTCTTTACAGGACTTGGTCAAACAATCGGGATAACAAATGCCAGTAGTATGATCAATAGTGTCCAAACAGATATGTCAACATTGACGATGAAGACATGGAGTGATGTTAATATTATTGTTATTTATGGCTCTATTGGCCTTCTATTAGCATATCTCTTATTTGGTTGGTGTAATCATCTATCATTAAAAGATAAAACCTTACATAATTTAGGTTTTCCAGTTAATCGAGCGCGCTTATTCATTGCCATCGTTGCTGTTTTACTTGCCTCTATTGCGACAGCAGTGGCTGGAATGTTTACATTTGTCGGTCTATTAATCCCCCATATTGGTAGAAACTTAGTTGGTACAAACCATAAATTACTCATTCCATTCTCTGCTTTAGCAGGGGGCTTACTCATTTTAATTGCAGATACTCTAGGACGAACTCTACTCGCTCCCATTGAGATTCCTGCATCCATTATCATGGCTGTAATTGGCGGACCGTTTTTAATTTTTGTATTAAGAAAGAGTGGTAAACTGTATGGAAATTAAAGATCTTACATTTTCATATGACAAACAAAAAAGATTGTTACATAAGATCACCGCCCATATTCCAAAAGGAAAAATCACGACGATTATCGGTCCAAATGGGTCTGGGAAGTCAACTTTGCTCCAATTGTTAACAAATAATTTAAAAACACAGGCTGGGCAAATTATCATAGAGGGCCATGCATTACAGCAATTAAAGCAAAAACAACTTGCGCAAATGTTAAGTGTTGTTCATCAACATAATATGGCACCAGAAGATATGACAGTTGAAAGTTTAGTTTATTATGGGCGTTTACCTTACAAGAAAGCTTTTACATCATATAAGGAAGAAGATGAGGAAATCGTTGACTGGGCTATTGAAGCGGTCGGTCTTTCAAATTGGAAGAAAAAATTACTACACACTTTATCTGGCGGTCAACAGCAGAGAGCTTGGCTTGCGATGGCAATTGCTCAAAAGACCCCATATATGTTTTTAGATGAGCCGACATCGGCATTAGACATTTATTATCAATATGACATTTTGCAATTAGTGAATCGATTAAATAAAAAAGAACAATTAACAACGGTTATGGTGCTTCATGATATGAATCAAGCCCTTCAGTTTAGTGACTATATTATAGCGATGAAAGATGGTGAGCTTGTCACTTTCGGCCCCCCTGAAGAAGTGATGACAGAAGCTTATATAAAAGAAATTTATGGGATTGATGTAATTTTACATGAAGACGACCGTGTTGGTAAGTTCATTGTGCCATTAAAACAAATGTAGTCATAAAAGAAAGGTGTGACAATAAGTGAAAAAAATAATATCAAATCTACTCACAATTGTAGCTGCTTGTACTTTGTTATATGCAAGCTATCATTTAATTGTCATTTTTTATGATTATTACAATAATAAGCAAGTCATGGATGATTTACAAGACTTATACTACGAAGATCAAAGCGAAGCGGATCTTATACATGATACGGATAAGCAAGAATTATCAGCTTTACGTTCTGGATTCGATCGTTTACTTGAAAGGAATGATGAAACGGTAGGGTGGATTACAATTGATGGAACGAAAGTCGATTACCCTATCGTTCAAGCATCTGATAATGAAAAATATTTAGATCGTAATTTTTATGATGAAGAATCAAGGGCAGGCAGTATTTTTTTAGATTATCGAAATGATATTTTAAATGACCATGAAAAAAATATAATCTTATATGGACACAGAACGAAGGATGGTTCCATGTTTCAACATTTAACGAAGTTTTTAGATAAAGACTTTTATAATGAGCATAAGACTTTTGAATTTGAAACGTTATATAATAGTTATGAAGCAGAAGTGTTTGCTGTTTATCAAACGGTGACAGATTTTGATTATATT
>DATGTP010000069.1:0-17364 GCA_035301825.1 Pseudogracilibacillus sp.
AGATAATGAGATTCAATCGGAGTTAATAACAGGTGTAGGTATCGCTATTCCAGGTATTATTGATCATCAAGAAGGAATTGTATATAAATCAGCCCAACTTGCCTGGGAAGGTGTTCAATTTAAGGAAATCTTAGAACAGGACATTAATTTCCCGATTTATATCGACAACGAGCTAAACTTACGTTCTTATGCAGAAATGATGTCGTTAGGTAATCATTCCATTGATTCAATGATTGTGATTGGTTTTGGGAGTGGAGTTGGATCAACCCTTATTGAAGGAGAGCTTATATCACGTGGTGTTATTAATGGGGCTGGTGAAATAGGTCATACGGTTGTAACGCCAAATGGGATCTTATGTACTTGCGGTAATATTGGTTGTTTACAAACTTATGTAGCTGAAGGTTTTTTACTTGAAGAAGCTAATAAACACGCAAGTTGTCATACGACATTAGATATTATTAAATATGCAGAGGATGGAGCCAATTGGGCTAAAAACATTCTTGAACGTGCGATTACATATGCAGCTATTGCTATAAATAATAGTATTTGTATGAGTAATCCAGAAGAAATTATTTTAACAGGTTCATTAATTGAAAGCTCTGAATGGATGAGCGAAGAAATTATAAAAAGGGCGCAAGCCATGTTGTGGTATCCGTTTAATGAACAATTAACAATTGGTGTATCAAAGTTAGGAGAAATAGGGGAGGCTTTAGGAGCAGCCATGTATTCTCAAGAAGAGCATATCAGTCAACTATTTACTTCAAAAGAATTGGTGTCCAATCGTTAATATAAATAAATTTTACAAACATAAGGAGTGAAGGACATGAAAAGAAAAGTATTGTTAAGTGTTTTTATTAGTTTAATGACTGTCTTTGTATTAGCAGCATGTGCAACAAGCGGAGGAAATACAAATGATGACGGCAATTCGTCAGGTGGTAAGAGCAAGTCAAAAGATAAAAATGAAGTAACTGTAGCATTCCAAGAAAACGTACAAACATTAGACCCACATGAAAGTAGTTCAGGGATAGATATTAGTGTCATCATTACAATGTATGAATCATTATTAACGCCAGATCAAGATGGTGAGTTAGAGCCTTTATTAGCAGAAGATTATTCAATTAGTGATGATGGTTTAAGTTATACATTCCAATTACGTGAAGATGTCGAGTTCACAGATGGTGAACCATTCAATGCTGAAGCGGTAAAAGCTAACGTAGATCGTATTTTAGACTCTGAAGGAGCTATTAATAGCTATAAAGGGCTGAGAAGTGTTGATCATGTTGAAGTAGATGATGAGTTTGAAGTAACAGTTCATTTAAAAGATATTAACAGTCAGTTTTTAAGTAAAATTGGTAATTTACGAATTATTAGTCCTAAAGCAATTGAAGAAGAAGCAGATTTTTCAAAAGAATCATATGGAACAGGGCCATTTGTTTTAGAGTCATGGGACCATGGTGATTCAGTCGTTGTAACTAAAAATGAAGACTATTGGGAAGAAGGCTTACCAAAAGTTGATAAAGTAACAATGCGTCCAATTCCAGAAGATGGATCACGAATGGCAATGTTGAAGACAGGTGAGGTTGACTATGCATTCCCAGTACCTGTAAACGATGTAGATGAATTACAAAATGATGATTCAGTAGACGTAGGGATTATGGAATCAACTTACGTAAACTATGTAACAATTAATACGTATAAAGAACCTTATAATGATTTAAAAGTAAGACAAGCAATGAATCATGCAATCGATAAGGAAGCTTATATTAAAGTTGTTAAAAACGGTTATGCACAAGAGTCTGACTCTCCATTACCAGCAACAAATAATTTTTATGAGCAACAAGAAACCTATGAATACGACTTAGATAAGGCGAAAGAATTATTAGCAGAAGCAGGTTACCCAGATGGATTTGAAGCGGAAATTTGGGGAAGTGACTCGAGTAAAGATAAGCGTGGTATGGAGTTTATTCAACAACAATTAGCAGAAGTAGGAATTGATGTTGAAGTAAAACAATATGAAAGAGCAACATTATCAGATGAAATTAACAACCCTGAATCACCAGATGATGCAAAAATTCAAATGTGGTATGTAGGCTGGTCATCGACTGTAGGTGACGCAGATAACGCAATTAATCCTTTATTTACAACATCTGCTATTCCACCAAACGGATCGAATACAGCATACTTTAGTAATGATGAAGTAGATGAATTAACACAAGAAGCGTTACACGCTGAAACAGATGAATTAGCGAAAGAAAAGTACGCAGAACTTCAAGAAATTATTATGGAAGAAGCACCATGGATTTTCTTAGGTGTTGACGAAGAGGCAACAGCTAAAGCAAAAGGGTTAGACGGCATTTGGCGTTCAGCTGATGGAAACTTCTACTTAAGAGATGTTTCTTGGGAGTAATAAATAATTTATAATGAGGTGCACCAAAGTGTGTTTGGTGCATCTTCTTATTCATTTAATGAAAGAATAAAAAGTGTCATCGTCTAATTGAATGGTCGATGAAGGAGGTATCGAGTCACATGGGCAGTTATATTGTTAAAAGAATATTAGGGTTAATACCTCTCTTACTAGCGGTTTCATTTGTTATCTTTATTTTCGTTCATTTAATCCCTGGTGATCCAGCTCGTATGATGGCAGGTAGGGATGCAACAAATGAAGAAGTAGAAGCCTTAAGAGTATCATTGGGCTTGGATAAGTCGCTTGTTGAACAATATTTTGTATATATGAAAGGTTTATTATCAGGTGATTTAGGACATTCTTTACGTTCAAATGTCCCTGTTACAGAATTATTCAGTGATCGTTTCTTACCCTCACTACAATTATCCTTAATGAGTATTGGGTGGGCAATCGCTATGGGAATTATTATGGGTGTAATCGCTGCAGTATTCAGAGGGAAGTGGCCAGATTATTTAAGTACATTTATAGCTATCTCAGGTATTTCCGTACCTAACTTTTGGTTAGGTTTGGTGATGATTCAAATATTTGCTGTTGGCTTTGGATGGTTTCCAGCAGGTGGAATTGAAACTTGGAAAAGCTATATCATGCCATCCTTCGCATTAGGGGCAGGTATTATGGCTATGATAACACGCTTTACAAGGTCGTCCCTTGTACAAACGTTACAGGAAGACTTCATTCGAACAGCGCGTTCTCGTGGTCTAAATGAAAAGTCAGTTATATTTGGACATGCTCTAAAAAAATCTATTATTACTGTTTTAACGATTGCAGGTTTACAATTTGGTTATTTATTAGGTGGATCTGTTGTTGTAGAAGCAGTGTTTTCATTTCCAGGAATGGGACGGTTGTTAATCGATTCGATACAATTTAGAGATTATCCTGTTGTTCAATCTTTATTATTAATATTTTCACTTCAATTTATTTTAGTGAATCTAGTTGTAGATATATTATATGGAATCTTCAATCCAAAAATAAGATATAACTAAATAGACGGTCACAGGATAAAAGATAATTCCTAAAGAGAAATGGAGGCGAGCATAGTGTCTAATACAAATGTGAGTATGGATGAGATCACTATGGAAGATGAAAAAGCTGAATCAATGATAAAAATATTGATTCGTTCATTTATAAAAAATAAATTAGCATTAGCTTCATTTATTGTATTAATATTTTTGTTATTAATTGTTATATTTGGCCCATGGATTGCGCCCTATGACGCAAGTGAAACAGACTACGATAGTATATTAGAAGGGCCATCATTAAATCATTTAGCGGGAACAGATGAATTTGGTAAAGATGTTTTCAGTCGTTTAATCATAGGAGCACGAACGTCGTTAAGTGTTGGTTTTTCAGCTGTATTATTAGGGGCTGTAGCTGGGACAATATTAGGCTTGTTAAGTGGGTTTTTTGGAGGTTGGATTGATCGTATTATCATGCGTACAAGCGATGTTTTATTTGCTTTTCCTGATTTAATTTTAGCAATTGGAATGGTTGCAATTTTAGGACCAGGTTTAAAAAACGTTGTGATTGCCATCGCATTTTTCTCAACTCCATCTTTCGCACGGATTATACGTGGTGAAACGTTAGAAATTAAGCAAAGGCTCTTCATCGAAGCTGAGCAATCTCTTGGTGCAAAAAAGGGCCGGATTATATTGAAGCATGTATTCCCCCAAACGGTACCGACGATTATAGTTTATATATCGATGAACGTTGGAGGTGCCATCATCTCGGCAGCAAGTCTAAGTTTCTTAGGTTTAGGAGCTCCTCCGGGATCTCCAGAATGGGGAGCGATGTTAAGTGCTTCAAGAGAGTTTGTTGGTCAAGGTTTTCACTTAATACTCTTTCCAGGTCTAGCTGTCTTTATTACAGTTCTAGCATTGAACTTATTTGGTGATGGATTAAGAGATGTACTCGATCCTAAAACAAGAGACTAAGGGGGGATAAGCATGTCACAATTATTAAAAGTAAAAAAATTGAAAACTGCATTCATGTCAAAAGAACAATCTGTTCAAGTTGTTCGGGGTGTTAGTTTTGGAATAAATAAAGGTGAAATTGTAGGAATTGTTGGAGAATCTGGTTGTGGTAAAAGTGTTACATCCCTTTCGATTATGCGTCTGTTAAAGGGGACGAGTGGTCATGTGCAAGAAGGGGAAGTCATTTTCAATGGAAAGAACATTTTAGAGATGTCTGAAAGAGAGATGCGGAAGGTTCGTGGAAAAGAAATGTCAATGATTTTCCAGGATCCGATGACATCTTTAAATCCAGTCCTTAAAATTGGACGTCAACTTATGCAAGGAATCATGCTTCATTTAAAATTGTCCAAAAAAGAAGCGGAACGATATGCCATTGAAATGTTAGAATCAGTCGGCATACCGAGAGCAGAGAGCATTATGGATGAATATCCCCATCAACTTTCTGGTGGGATGAATCAACGTGTTATGATTGCGATGGCTATGTCTTGTAAACCAGAATTACTTATTGCAGATGAACCGACAACGGCTTTAGACGTGACTATTCAAGCACAAATATTGGAATTAATGAAAGACTTGCGTGATAAGCAAGATACTACAATAATGATGATTACTCATGATCTTGGTGTTGTTTCAGAAGTTTGTGACAGAGTTATTGTTATGTATGCGGGTAAAGTTGTTGAAGAAGGACCAACAAAAGAGGTCTTTGAAAATCCACAACATCCTTATACTGAGGGCTTAATAAAGTCAATGCCAAAAATCGGATTAAAGCAAAAACGATTATATGCCATTCCAGGGCAAGTTCCAGATCCAATGAGTATGCCACGAGGTTGTAAATTTGCAGCGAGATGTCCTTATGTTATGGATAAATGTCTAGAGAATGAGCCGGAACTTTTAGATGTAAAAGAAACAAAGCAACAAAGTAGATGTTGGTTAACAGAAGAAAAATCAAAAGGGGGAGAAACGGTTGAAAGCTGAAGAAAAAGTAATTTTAAATATCCAAGATATCAAAAAACACTTTGAAATATCAAATGGTTTATTTGCTAAAAAGACAGTCGTTAAAGCGGTAGACGGCGTTTCTCTTTCTGTTGAAAAAGGATCAACAACTAGTGTTGTTGGTGAGTCAGGATGCGGTAAATCTACATTAGCACGTGTTGCAAATGGTTTATTAGAAGCAACTGATGGGAAGTTAGAGTTTAAACAAACAGATTTAACACATGAAAACGAGAAAGTATGGCGTCAATATCGTCAACCAATGCAAATGATTTTCCAAGATCCGTATGGCTCTTTGAGCCCACAAATGAGAATTAAAGATTTAGTTGCAGAACCATTAATGATTCATCGGCCATCAATGCCTAAAGAAGAGCGAGAAAAACTTGTTGCAGATACATTAGATATTTGTGGTATTGGTAAACACCATTTAAATAAGTATCCTCACCAATTTAGTGGTGGGCAAAGGCAACGAATCGGGATTGCACGTGCACTTGTCTTACGTCCAGAGTTCATTATATTAGATGAGCCTGTGTCAGCCTTAGACGTTTCTGTTCAAGCTCAAATATTGAATTTATTGGATGATTTACAAGAGCAATTTAATTTAACTTATTTGTTTATTTCACACGACCTAAGTGTTGTAGAACATATTAGTGATAAAGTAGCGGTCATGTACTTAGGTAATATTGTAGAAGTTGCTACAAAGGAAGAGTTGTTTGAAAACCCTAAACATCCGTATACAAAAGCATTGATTTCTTCTGTGCCACATACAGATCCAAGTAAAAAGCGTGAACGAATTGTTTTAAAAGGTGAAATTCCGAACGCGGCTAATCCGCCGTCAGGTTGTAAATTTCACACGCGTTGTCCTTTTGCTATGGAACATTGTAAAACAGATGTACCAGTTATGCAGACATTAGATAATGGTACGGAAACAGCTTGTCACCTATATAGTGAAAAGTAATTTGAAGTTTAAGAGAGGAGTCATATTCAATGAAACTCGAAAAGTTAGTGGAAGATTATCGGAATGGGACATTGGAAAACGAGCATTACGGTCAAGTATGTGTCGTTAATGAAGCAGGTGAGGTCATTCATGCTTTAGGTGATGTGAATACGAGGACTTTTTTACGGTCATCTGCTAAACCATTTCAAGCTTTACCTGTTTATATGCATGAAGCAGAGAAGCCATTTCATATTACGGATAAAGAAGCGACGATTTTTATGGCGAGTCAGCGGGGAGAAGCTTATCATGAAGAAGTCCTTATTTCTTTGAAAGAAAAGTTAGGTCTTGAGGAGGACACTTTAATTTGTAGTGCTCAATATCCTTTAAATGATGCACCGAAAGAGCAATACATTTATGATCATAAAGCAAAGCGTAAACTCCTTCACAATTGTGCCGGGAAACATTTTGGTATCTTATCTTTAGCTAAAGCTTTAGGTCATTCGCTTGAGACTTATGGTGACCTTGATAGTGAGGTCCAGCAAATGAGTTTAGATGCTATGGCTTATATGGCTGAATACCCAAAAGAAGACTTTAAATTTGGAGTAGATGGTTGCGGCTTTCCAGTCTATGCCATTCCTTTGAAACATATTGCTAAAGCTTATATGCGTTTAGCCAATCCAGATAGCTTAGATGATGACAAATATGCGAAAGCAGTGAGACGGGCAGGTGAGCTTATGAATGCTCATCCGGAAATGATTGCTAGTCATGATTTTGTTTGTACGGTTTTATTAAATGACCCGAATTTGGTCGCTAAAGGTGGGGCTAAAGGGGTTTACGGGATTGGTTTACGAGATGAAAAGATTGGCATTTCATTAAAAGTGATGGACGGGTCAGAAGATGTTTGGCCAGCGATTATTGCGCGTATTTTAGAATCACTTAATTATAAAAATAAGGCGACGATTGAAGCCCTTTATCATTTATCACCGAGCCATTTAACAAATGATGGTGGGAAAATTGTCGGTGAGCGTCGTGCCGTGTTTACTTTACAATAAAAGGATGGTTATAGATGGAATTTATTTATGCTGAAACACTTAAAGATGTAGCGACCATTCACTATGTTTTTCATGGTGATAGCTCTTTCGATTATATTCAGAAAGATGGACTGACTGCGCGGAATACAGTTACCTTTAACTATGGACAAGATGGAGATAATCTCATTATTGTCGGACTAGGGGATGAGGGAGACTTTTCTTTAGAAGATGTCAGACAAGCGGCAGGTTCTGTCTTCCAAGCTTTAAAGGAGCATGGTCTGGCGGAAGTTCAAGTTGATCTATCTGGCTTATACCGTCACTTCTCTCATCAGGCAGATGTCTTGGCGGCTTGGGTTGAGGGGGCTTGTTTAGGGGATTATGCCTTTGACCGTTTTAAGTCGGTTAAGCGTGCCGGTCAAGTTCGGGTTGTTCATCTTCTTGGGGCGTCTTTTGATCAGATGCATACGGTCATTGCTGAGGCCATGATGCGGGCTGATAGTATTTGTGTGGCGCGTGATTTAGCCAATTTACCGGCTAATTATTTACAGCCGACCTCATATGTTGAAAAAATTAAGGCACTCTTTGCTGATACAGATGCGTCAGTTCGTGTCTTTAGTGGTAATGATCTTGAAACGGAGGACTTAGTCGGTTTACAACATGTCGGGGCAGGGAGTGCCCATCCGCCAGCTATGGTTGAAATTGAATACCGTCCTAACCAGGAAAAGGAACATTCAGTTTTAGTTGGTAAAGGGGTTACCTTCGATATGGGTGGGATGAGCTTGAAAGTGGTGCGTGATTTAAGTGAGTCGCGCTTTGATATGGGTGGTTCGGCTGCGGTTGTCGGTGCCATGCATTATTTAGCGACGACTGAGAAGGATGTCAATGTGACGGCCCTCATTATGATTGCGGAAAACGTACCAGATGGCCATGCCTTTTTACCGTCGACGGTCATTGAATATCCAAATGGTGTCTCAGTTGAGGTCGCCAATACGGATGCAGAAGGGCGTCTTATTTTAGCGGACGGTTTAATTCGTGCGGGTAAACTAGCTGCTGATGAAGTGATTAATATTTGTACCTTAACAGGCAGTGTCGGCATTGCGCTCGGCATGGATATGGCGGGCGTTTGGAGTAACCGTGACATAGCGACTAAACTGCAAGCAATCGGTAATGATAATGGGGATCTCGCTTGGGAGTTACCACTCGTCCAAGCTTATAATCGCTTTTTAAAGAGTGATTATGCCGACCTTCATAATATTGGTGCGGTCCATGAAGGAGGCGCAACGGTGGCGGCACTCTTTTTAGAACATTTCGTACCGGAGGGGACGCCTTGGGCTCATATTGACATGGCAGCGACCATTCAGGCGCGTGACAATAGGGGTTACCATGTTAAAGGGGCAACCGGTTATGGAGTTCGTTTATTAAGTGATTATCTATTGTCAAAATAGTGCAAAAATTTAATTTTGTGGTAAACTAGTAGCTAAAGATTTTTTCTTTAGCTATTTTTTTATTGAAAGAAAAAGAAGGGAGTAGGGGAAGTGGATGTTTCTAATATGCACCGGATTGAAAAATTAACGATGCATGCTTTGCCAGCCAAAGATCAAGAACTGCATGCTGATTTCATCTTGCGTTATACTAACGGATTTACAAAAAGGGCTAACTCCATTTACCCCATGAAGACGACTTCCGAAGGTCTACTTGAAGCAGTAAAGTTTGCTGAAGACTGGTATGCAAAGCGGGATTATCCGGCCGTCTTTAAAATGACCGATCAGGCTAGCTTATTGGAGCTTGATAACTTGTTAGCTGATCGGGACTATGCGAAAATAGATGTGACCCATGTAGAGCGCTTATCTTATGCAAATTATGAGCCTTTAAAAGTTGAGCTTGATGTTTTAGTTACTGAGCACTTTAATCAAGCTTGGTTTGATGCAGTCTGTTCTTATAATGAGGTGCCAGATCAGGATAGACCTGTCTTTGAAGCCCTTTTGAAAAAGATTAAAGCGCGGACAGCTTATGCTTCCATCTATTTAGATGGTCAGCTCGTCACTTGTGGTTTAGGTGTCTTAGAAGACGGTTATTTCGGTTTGTATGATATTGTGACAGCTGCAAATTACCGGAACCGGGGGCTTGCTAAGCAGCTTGTCCATTATTTATTACAATGGGGACAGGCTCAAGGAGCACAATTTGCTTATTTACAAGTGCTGGCAACAAATGCACCAGCCATTCGGGTTTACCGTCAGCTCGGCTTTGAGAAGTTCTATGAATATTGGTATCGTGTCAAAGATTGTTAAGCTGTATTCTTATTTTTAAAATAATGAATAGGAGTGAATCAATTTGCGTTGTGGTGAAAAACGATTTGTCGTTGCCATTGAGGAAGCTGGGACAGTGCGTGAAGAAGAGGTCAATGCGTGGACGCCGCAAGAGGCGAGGAAGTTTGCGCGTATGGAATGTAAAAATAAAGGAAAAGTAATTGGTGTACGGAGAAAGTGAGGTAGAAACATGAATGGTGAAGTGAATTTGCATCAAGTGAAAATGATGCTGCTGAAAAGTTTGTTCGATTATAAGCATGCCAATGACCGCGCAAGTTATCAGTTGCCTAAGGCTTACTTGGAAAAGGAGCCTGACAGTGAACGGGCGATCGATCAGCTCTTAGCCGAAGGCTTTGCGGAAAATACGAGCGAGGACGATACTTACTTATTACTGCACATTACCGATAGCGGTGTGCAGGAAGTGAAAAGTGTCTTTGGCATGTAAACGTGGAGTGGGCAGCTCCCCGGCCGGGTAGGTCGGGGAGCTTTTTTTGTTGTGGAAGTAGAAAAAGGCGACACTCATGAAAGGAGCGTCGCCTAAGCTTATCAAATTTAATTCAATTCAATCGTGTCGTCTAAATGGAAACCTTCAATTTCGATGTCATCGTCGATTTCTAAGAGCAGGCAGCGTTTGCCATTGTAGTTGACGACTTTCACATTTTTTAAGTCTTGCGGATTTAAGGTTAATTTGGCGCGCTCGGTTTGGACTTTGACGTTCTTCGGCAGGAGGCTGCTCGCTTTAAATTCATGTCCCTCGTCGGCTGCATAAGAGGTGAAAGCCTTTTTCACGTGCTCTGTTTCGACCCCTTCTACACCGCTCATGGATAAAATGTTTTCCACGTCGCTATAACCGAGCATAGGTGGATCTTCTTCGTTCTCCTCACTTTCTTCCAGGAGGTCGCCAATTTCTTCATAAATATTTGAAATGACTTGGGCATTCATTTGCTCGCCAGCTAATTCTGATACCATAAATTCGAACGTATCCTTATCTTCCAGCGCTGTCACGGAATCTTGACAACCAAGTACATTTTCGACGAAGATCGGATCAGGTTCATTGGCTTTAGCTGTCCGGTATAAAACATGGTTGACGTTAGCGATATGCTCGTTAAAGACAGGAAAGAGGAAGCCAGCTAAAGGCTTGTCCAATTCAATGACCGGGTCGACATTGGTTGTCGGGCGAAAGAGCTTTTCAATATAATCAAAGGTAAGCTCAGCCTTCGGTAAAGTCGTTTTATTGACGCTGCACAAAATGAAAACATTATGGTGGACATAATCATTGCGATGTTCTTCTGTCGCCTCCACATCCCGGCTAACTGGTCGCTCATAATTCCCATAAATAAAGGTGACGACCGTGTCAAAGTCATGCTTAATATGTTCCGTCATTTGCCCTACGACATGGAGCATCTGCTCCCGCCAGACATCTAAATCTCGGCTCTGCAAAGCTTCCAGCAAGTAATTATAAGTTGGCACGTCAGCCTCCTTATTGAACTTGAGCTCGAATAAACGGGTATCTAACTGACCTGTCAGTACCTTTTTAAAATTGTTATGAAAGAGCTCCTGTGTTTCCCGCTCCATCATCTCAAAAGGCTCACTCATCTGATGATAGATCGCCCCCGTCTCCTTCTGTACATAAACGGTAAAAATCTCTTTTATATGTAAAGCATCATTATCCAATTTAAATTGACGCCGAATGGCACTTATATCCTTCTTGTTCATTTATATCAACTCCTCTCCACATTATAGCCGATTTGCCTGCATAAATAAAAAAATCGCCTGAAATGAATTCAGGCGATTTGATATCCGATTGGATTACTCACGGTATCCCGTGTTTGCTTTAAACTTAACTTCAGCGTAACGCTTCGGATCTTTCTCCTTGGAGAAGATTGTCCCAAGGTAGGCCCCGATAAATCCAGCAGGGATTGAAATAATTGCCGGGTTATCGATCGGGAAGATCGGGTTACCTGTAATAAATGCTGAGCCATCTGGCGCAATCACGTTTGGACTTAATGATACTAAAACAAGTGATACAATCAGTCCTGTTAAGAGACCAGTGACAGCACCTGCTGTGTTGAAACGTTTCCAGTAAATTGTATATAAAATAACTGGTAAGTTAGCACTTGCTGCAACACAGAATGCTAATGATACTAAGAAAGCAACGTTTAAGTTTTGTGCGAATAGCGCTAAAATGATTGATAATACAGAAACTGCAACTGATGAAATACGAGCAGCTGCTAATTGTTGACGCTCTGTAATTTGTCCACGCTTAATGACTTGTGCGTAAATGTCGTGAGCAAATGCTGATGCCCCTGATAATACAAGTCCTGCTACAACCGCTAAGATTGTTGCGAATGATACCGCACTTACGAAGGCGAATAAAATGTCGCCACCTAATGCTTCTGCAAGTAGTGGCGCAGCCATGTTACCCGCTGAGTTAGCAGCGATAATTTTTGACTCTCCAACGAATGCAGCAGCACCAAATCCTAAGAATACTGTTAGGATATAGAAGATTCCAATAATCCAAGTTGCCGTAACAACTGAACTACGTGCCGTTTTCGCGTCTTTAACTGTGAAGAAACGCATTAAAATATGTGGTAAACCAGCTGTACCGAATACTAATGCCATCATGAGAGAAATGGTCCCTAATGGATTCGTATATTGAAGGCCTGGTTTTAAGTAT
Organism: Pseudogracilibacillus sp.; assembly: GCA_035301825.1. Taxonomy (GTDB): domain Bacteria; phylum Bacillota; class Bacilli; order Bacillales; family Amphibacillaceae; genus Pseudogracilibacillus. The sequence goes on from DATGTP010000069.1 coordinate 12,376, forward strand.
GCATCACCATGACTTGTCATTGTTTTCATTTCTGAGAACATAAAGCCAATGTTGAAGTTGAACTTCAATAATACTAAGAAAGCAATGATGACCATACCAATCATCAGTAAAACAGCCTTAACAATTTGTACCCAGCTCGTCGCTGTCATTCCACCGAATAAAACGTAGATCGTCATCATGACACCAACAATCAGTACAGCGTAAACATAGTCGATCCCGAATAATAATTGAATAAGTGCTCCAGATCCTACTAACTGAGCGATCATGTAGAAAATACTAATGACAATTGTACTTAAGGCAGCAGAAGCACGAACCTTTCTCGCATCGAAACGTGAGTTAATCATGTCTGCTAACGTAAATTTACCTAAGTTACGTAAAGGTTCTGCTACTAAGAACATGACCACTAAATAAGCGATTAAGAAACCAATACTATAGAAAAATCCATCGAAACCGAATAGAGCGATTGCCCCTGCGATCCCTAGGAATGATGCGGCAGATAAGTAGTCACCAGCGATTGCTAGTCCGTTTTGCCATCCTGTTAATCCCCCACCAGCTGTATAGAATTCTCCAGTTGATGTCGTCTGCTTAGCAGCCCAATATGTAATAAATAATGTTAGTCCTACGATTGCTAGGAAGAAAAATATGACCGTACCATTCACTCTTGTTCAACTCCTTCATCTTTTAAAATATCATCTGCATCAACGTCAAATTTCGCAAAGCGACGAACATAAATCGTACATAAGGTCCACGTCATTACGAATTGCGCAATTGCAAAAATCCATACCCAACTAATATCACCAATTGCTGGTGTGTTTAGCACTTCAGAATACGAAGTCATAATAGGTAATGTAAAGTAGAAAATTAAAAAGAAAATTGTGAACGGAACAATAAACTTCTTTTTATTATCCATAAGTTGCTTAAATTTTGGCTTTTGAACAATCTCTTCATAGTTCAATTTTTCTTTTTTTGCCATGAAAATCCCCCTCTTCTTCTAGAAAATTCTAACAATGTCCACAAAAAGTTCACAAGTTTATCTTATGTTATTCCTGTATGCGTTTTCAAGCGAAATGATGCTAAAATTCGAAAAAAATTCACAATTTTCCTGAAAAGCCTGACTTGACTAGGGCTATCGTAAACAAAAAAATTGATGCTTTATGGTAAATGAAGATAAGATTAAGACGAGGGGATGGTTAGATTGGAACTTGTTTTATATAAAAAGAAATATTCATTGAACCAAGCATACAAAATATTTGTAAAAGCAGCTCGAATGCTGCCAACTTTTCGCAAGGCTAGAAAGGCGCAAATTCTCTCAGAACAATTTATCAAACGAATCATGCTTGCTGTGACAGAAGTGAATGGTTGTGAAGTGTGTTCCTATGAGCACGCTAAAACCGCACTCGAACTTGGCATGACCGAAGAAGAGATTCACAGCCTTTTAAGTGGAAGTCAAACACATATCCCAGTTAATCAAGGAAAAGCAATCTACTTCGCCCAGCATTATGCTGATCAAGAAGGAGAACCTTCTTTACAAGCTTGGGAGGAAATTGTCGACCATTATGGGAAAGTGAAGGCGGAAGCAATCTTAAGTACCACTCGCATCATTATGTTCGGAAATTGTTTTGGTCTCGTCTTGAGCGCCTTGAAAAGTCGAATGAAAGGAGAGCGTATAGAGGGATCTTCGCTCGGTTACGAACTTGGCATGCTAGCGAGTCTTCTTTTTATTATCCCAATCGGATCCCTGCATGCGCTTTTAGAAGCTTTTTTCAAGAAGCCACTTATTTAATCTTGGCCTTGTGCCGCAGAGTGATTCGTTCTGGATATTCGCGCTGAATCAATGTCATATAAAAAAAGCAGCTAAAAGGTTATCCTTTTAGCTGCTTTCTTCTATTTGATTAATGGGTTTAGCACGGTAGACGATAAAGGCCAAGATCACTGCGATGATTGTAATAATAAAGGAGATTGTGTAAACGAGATTGACGCCCGCAACCATGGAAAGTTGGATGGTTGCCGGATCGCTTGGATTAGCTGCTCCTTCTAAATAATGATACTGTCTAGCGTTCATAATGCTGACGAAAACTGATACACCAATTGCGCCTGTTACGGGTTGCAGTGTCGTCATGACAGCTGTGCCGTGAGGATATAAGTCTTTAGGTAATTGGTTGAGTCCATTCGTTTCTGCTGGCATTAAAATGGCAGAAATGGATAACATTAAGAGTAAGTAACAAATAATTAACACGTATAAAGGTGTCTCTAATGTTAGGCGTGATAGCGTAAAGACCGTTCCACTTAAAACAATGGTAGCTGGAATCATGAGTGGTTTTGGTCCGAGCTTATCGAATAAACTCCCCATGACGGGTGACATAAGTCCATTTAAAATACTACCAGGTAAGAGGACAAGACCAGCTGTTGCTGCTGCAACACCGAGTGCACCTTGCATATAAATTGGTAAAATAATTTCTGATGCAAACATGGCCATAATGATAATGACGAACATGAAAACGGCATGTGTATACATTGGGTATTTAAAGACCCGTAAATTCATGACTGGTTCTTCGAGTTTAAATTGACGGATGCAAAATAAGGTTAAGGAAATGAGTCCGACAATAATAAAACTGTAGACAGATGGACTTGTAAAGCCTGCCTCTGATTCACCAGCAGAACTAAAGCCATAAATAAGGGTACCAAATCCAATAGTCGATAAGACAAGTGATAAGTAATCAACCTTCGGCTTAGTCACTTCACCTACATTCACTAAATATTTAAGCGCAAATAAAATAGAGAAAAGTGCAAATGGAATGACGAAAATAAAGAGCATACGCCAGCCGAAATATTCAACAATAACTCCAGACATGGTCGGCCCGATAGCGGGGGCGAACATGAAAACAAGGCCGAGTAAACCCATAATTTTCCCCCGGCGATGTGGCGGGTAGATGAGTAAGAAAACATTGAAAATAATCGGTAATAAAAGCCCAGTTCCAACTGCTTGAATTAGTCTTCCTACAAGTAACATGGGAAAACTCATTGCGGAAGCACAAATTGTTGTTCCAATGATAAAAATAATCATAACGCCTAAGAAGAGCTGTCTCGTCGTGAACCATTGGACAAGTGGTGCTGATATAGGAATAACACAGCCCATCACGAGCATGAAGCCTGTCGCCATCCACTGGACGGTCGGTAAGGTCACATTAAACTCTTCCATTAAAGTTATTAAAGCGATATTGAGTAAGGTTTCATTTAAAATGGCAAAAAAAGCTCCGATGATCAAACTGACCATAATTGGTAAGGTCTTTACGTTTGGGTCATCGGCTAAAAATTCATATTGTTTATTCATATAAAATCCTCCAAAAAGTAACTTCTTCTATTATAAACTATTTTAAAGTGAAAAGCGCTATGTTACAATTTAAACAAACTAAAAAAGGTAAGGTAAAAAAATGATACTGACATATCAATGGGAAATTTTTATCACGCTTGAAATATTGTCTCTAATTAGTCTCTTATTATTCGGTTTGTTTCGTTATTTTTTAGAAAAAAAGCAAATGAGCTTGCTTTTTTTATTGAGTTTCCTCCTTTTGCTTCTTTTGGAGGGAGCGATAGGTTTTTATGTTTATAAGCAAACAGGCGAATTTGATACTTTTCAAGTAGTCATCCTCATTTTCTTGTTGTATGCCTTTACTTTTGGCATCAATGATTTTAAAAATTTAGACCGTTGGATGCGCCGGAAAATTGGTCACATGCGTGGGGTTAACTTACTGACTGAAAAAGATTTACAAATTGAAGCCAATAAAAAAGATCCGAAAAAAATTCAAATTAAGTCCTTGGTCTGGGTCATCGGCCATACATTTGTCTTTGTCATTGGCCAATTTATCCTATGGTCGATGGGAACAGATAGTCTTCAAGATATGTTTTCATATATAAAGGATTTATCTTGGTTTGAGTCAGGTCAATATGAAGATTCACCATATGCCAATGAAGGGATGTATGGAGCAGGTGTTTTATGGATTGTTATTTATGCAATTGACTTAATTTGGACAGGTTCTTATGTTTTATTTCCACCGAAGAAAAAATCCTGAGCAAAGAAGTTGAAAATGATACCCGTATGGGTATAATGAGGTTAGATAAGAAAGGAGACTGCTAAGTGGATTATGATAAAAAATTAGTCAACCGAATGAAACGGATTGAAGGACAAATAAAGGGTATCATTAATATGATGGAAGAAGAAAAAGATTGCCGAGATGTTGTCACTCAAATGACCGCCGTTCGGAGTGCACTTGATCGGACGGCTGCCTTAATTGTTGCTGAAAATTTAAAAGCTTGTATTTTAGATGAACGTCAAGCAAATGAAACAGAAGAAGACGTCATTCAAGAAGCAGTCAATTTATTAGTAAAAAGTAGATAATGGAGGAAAGAAAAATGAAGAAAATTTCAGTTGAAGATTTACGTGATAAAATGCAACAAGGTGAAACATTAAATATTATTGATGTTCGTACAGATGAAGAAGTCGCTTTCGGTATGATTCGTGGTGCGGTTCACATTCCGGTTGATCAAATTCCAGATCGTTTAGACGAAATCAACAAAGAGGAGCATTACTATCTGACTTGTCGTACCAACAATCGGAGTGGGAATGCTTATCTGTTTTTAGAAGATAGAGGCTATGATGTGACACTAATAGATGATGGCATGACAGCTTGGCATGCCATGGAAGATTAAGAAAGTAGGATGACACATGATTAAATGGATCATCATTGCAATTTTACTTTTCATTGGGATTCGCAGGCTCATTCCAACGAAGGGCATTCATCATATTGATGTACCTGAAGCAAAAGCAATGCGCGGAAAAGGAAACATCCAGTGGATAGATGTGCGGTCACCACTAGAATATGCCGGACAAAGAGATGAACTCTTTCGAAACATTCCTCTTAATAAATTAAAAAAGGAAAGTCCGAATTTAAATAAAGAAGCACCTGTCGTCTTAATTTGTCAGTCAGGTGT
>DATGTP010000070.1:0-20049 GCA_035301825.1 Pseudogracilibacillus sp.
CCAGGTGACTTAATTTTCTTTGATACTTATAAGAAAAATGGTCACGTAGGAATTTACTTAGGAAATGGTCAGTTTGTTGGATCTCAAAGTAGTACAGGTGTAGCTGTTGCAAGCTTTACATCAGGTTACTGGGCTGATACATTTAAAGGACACGTACGTCGCGTAAATTAATTGAATTGATAAGTGTGTAGGTATTTAATACTTGCACACTTTTTTTATGAGCATTTTAGTCGAATCATTTATGCTTATTAGGTAAAATAATCAATTGGAAGATATGAGTAAAAGAGGGAAAAGAATGAATCAAAGACAAGCAAAATATGATATTGAACCTAATTTATTGAAACGTTATTCGACACGTTCTTTTTTAGAAAAGGAAGTTGAAGATAAGAAGTTAAAGGCTATGATTGAAGCAGCAAGTTGGGCAACCTCTGCCGCTAACTGGCAACCATGGCATTTTATTGTTATGAAGTCAGCGAGTGAGCGTGAACGTTTAGTTGATACTTTATTTGAAGGTAATTCAATTTGGTGTCAATATGTTCCAACATTCATTGTGATTACATCTCGTAAAACCCATGAAGAAACAAATCGACCAATAGCTAGTCATGCATTTGATGCTGGGGCAGCATGGGGGATTATGAGTATGGAAGGTTACAGGCAAGGATTAATGACCCATCCGATGAGTGGCTTTGATCAAGACGACTTAAGAGAAGTTTTAAGTCTTCCATCTGATTATGACATTCAAGCCGTTGTAGCTGTTGGATATTATGATGAAAACTATATGAACTTAACAGATGCGTTAAAAGAACGCGAAGTTCCTTCATTACGTAAATCTGTTGATCAAATTATGAGTTTTGGTCGCTTTCATAAAAAAGAGAAAACGTTAAGCTAATTAGCTTAACGTTTTTTTATGCACAATCAGGGCATTTTCCATACACTTCAAATTTATGGTCATCAATGTGATAGTCTTGGAGCATTGATTTGACTTCGTCCATTGGGCATATCTTTAATTTTTTTGTTATGCCACAAGCTTCACAAATAAAGTGATGGTGATGCATGTCAGAGCATTGAATGCGAAAATGTTTCTCATCATGTAAATTAGTTGATTCTAAAATGTTTAAATCATGAAATAAATGTAAGTTACGATAAACTGTATCATGACTAATACCAGGATCCTTTAATTGAATATGTTCATACAAGCTTTTGGCTGGATAATACTTCTCTTCGTGTAAGAAAAAATCAAGAATATCTTCCCGTCTTTTTGTTATTTTATATCCGTGATCTGCAAGGATTTGTAGGGCTTTTCTTTTATCCATGTTGAACACTTCCTTTCATTTTTCTAATCATCATAACGATCAATAAAATGATAATCGCTAAAATAACGATGGTACCCCCTGGTGGTATGTTGAAGTAATAGCCAGAAATTAATCCACCAATAACAGACAGCTCTGCAAATATAATGGCATATAAAATTAATTGTTTAAAGCTTTTAGCTATACGCATACTAGTAGCGACGGGGATTGTCATTAAAGCAGAAACAAGTAATATACCTACAATTCGAATGGATGCTGCGATGACAAGTGCTGTTAACACGATAAAGATAAAATGAATCCATTTAGCATGAAGACCAGAGGCAATCGCATGCTCTTCATCAAATGACAATGTAACAAGTTCTTTATATAAAATGAAAACAGTTAGCAAAACAATAACTGAGATCGTGATAATCGCGTATAAATCATTTTTGCTAATGGCTGAAACAGATCCGAATAAATAATTAAATAAATCAGTATTAAAGCCGTTTGCTAATGAGATGAAAACAACACTTAAACCTACTCCACCACTTAGTATAATTGGAATACCAATTTCGGCATAACTTTTATAAACATCTCTTAGTTTCTCGATAGCAATAGCGCCTAGAACGGAAAAAGTCATTCCACTATATAAGGGACTTAAAGTAATGGCTAAAAATTGCTTTTCAATAAATAAGCCAAAAGCAATACCAGCTAAGGTGACATGTGATAAGGCATCAGCTAGTAATGAAAGTCTACGAACGACAAGAAAAGAACCTAATAAGGGTGCGATCAGTCCGATTAAAAGGCCTGTGTATAATGTATAACGTAAAAAATTAAATTGTAAAAAATCAATGAGCATAATATTCCCTACCTTTAATCGTGATCATGTACAACGACTTGTACAGGATGGCCGTAAATTTCTGATAAGCGTTCTTGAGACAAGGCCGTGTACTCTTTTTCAGTACCATGAAAATGCAAGGTTTTATTCAAGCAAGCAATAGAAGTAGCATGTTCTGTCATGACGCCTGTATCATGAGTAACTAATAATAAAGTAATATTTTTTTTAATGTTTAACTCATGTAATATTTGATAAAAATGCTCGACATTTTGAAAGTCTACACCAACCGTTGGTTCATCTAATATGAGTAATTCAGGTTCAGCGACAAGTGCTCTTGCAATAAAAACACGCTGTTGTTGCCCACCAGAAAGTTCACCAATATTTCGATTTGCAAACTCCTCCATATGAACGAGCTTAAGTGCATCAAAAACCCTTTGACGATCTTTCTTTTTAAAAAAGTGAAAATAGCCAAGTTTAGTTGTTAAGCCCATCGAGACAACCTCAAATACAGTCGCAGGAAATCCTTTGTTAAAACTATTGGCTTTTTGTGATACAAAACCAATTTTATTCCAGGCTTTAAAGTGATTGATTGGTTGATCGAGTAAGTAAATATTACCTTCTTGGAGAGGGAGTAAGCCAAGCATAAGCTTAATTAAAGTCGTTTTACCACCACCATTTGGACCAACCAGTCCGATGAACTCACCACGTGTAACATTTAAATTAATTTGGTCTAAAATAACTTGGTCATCGTATTCATAATGAATATTTTCTAAACGTATAATTGAATCTGCCATTAGTTTTCAGTCCCTTCATTAAAAATCATTTCTAAAGTATCGATATTTTTATCCATAATCGATAGATAGTCTTCCTGATTTCTTACATCTTGATCTGTTAATACTTCCAAATCATGTATGATTACTTTTTTTGCATGTAAATAATCCAATAAAACATGAGCTACTTGATCATCATTGTTTTGCTCAAAAATAATATAATGTATATCATATTGTTCTGCCAAGCGGGTAATATGAGCTAACTTTTTTTGGGAAGATTCCTCACCAGCCATCATGCCATGAATTGAAATTTGTTTTATGCCATATCGTTTTGCCCAATATTGGTAGGCATCGTGAACGACGAGTAAAGGTTTCTCATCGTATTTGTCACTTAATAAATACATTTTGTCGTCTAACTCTGTGAATTGTTCGATTAACATGTGATAATTTGAATCAATGTGATCTTTTAATTCAGGACGGAGCTCTAATAAAATCGATTTAGCCCAATCTGTTACTTCAATCATTCTAGAAGGATCTAACCAAATGTGTGGATCAAGCTCTCCATGATCGTCTGTTAAAAAAATATCTTTCTGATCAATCAGAGCGTATTGTTCAACAGGGTAATCAGCTAATGTTTCAGCAATTGTGTCAGTAAAACCTTCCATATGTCCACCAACATAAAAGAAGACATCAGCTTTTGCAATTGATGTAATATCTCGCGCTGATGGTTCATATGTATGTGCATCTACACCCGGGGGGTATACGGACATAACCTTTGCTTCATCATCTAATAAGGCTTCTATTACAAATTGTAAGGGATAGACTGACGTATAAATGTACAGTTGTTCATTATCTCTATCATCATTCGCTTTTTGACATCCCATTAAGCTTAGGAAAGCGATCATAAAAATGAATAATATTTTCTTCATAAAAAAACATCCTCTATCATATGTATAATGCTTTTTAATTATATCGGAATCATTCCGATTTGTAAATCGTAACGATTACGATTTAATTACTAAACAACTTTCTTTACATACTATAGGGGGGTATGGTAGGTTAGAGGTAACGAATGAATGAAGAGGTGAAAAAATGGCACACTTACATGAGCATACAAATCGTAATGAAGAAGACAAGAAAAAGTTGTTAACACGTTTAAGACGTATTGAAGGTCAAGTTCGAGGCATTCAAAAAATGGTTGAAGATGACCGTTATTGTATTGATATTATGATGCAAATTAACGCCATTCACTCAGGAATGAAACATGTTAGTTACTCATTGCTAGAAGACCATGCTAATCACTGTGTTATGGATGCAATTGATTCTGGTGATGGGAAAGAAGCTGTTAAGGAATTAATAGATGTTATTAAAATGCAAAACAAATAGGGGGTGGGTATGTAATGGAAAACAAAACATTTCATATAGAAGGTATGACATGTGCTGCTTGCTCAACACGCGTTGAAAAGGTGTTGAACAAAATGGATGATGTGAATGCCAAAGTAAATTTAGCAACAGAATCAGCAACAATCGCTTACGAAGATGACGTATCCCCAATCGATATTGTCAATAAAATTAAAAAGACAGGCTATGATGTCGTAACAGACAAACTTGAATTAACGATATTAGGTATGACATGTGCAGCTTGTTCATCTCGGGTAGATAAAGTGTTAAATAAGCAGGATGGCATTATAAAAGCATCTGTTAATTTAACGACTGAAACAGCTACGATTGAATACTATCCAGATATTATTACAGAAAAAGATATTATGCAAAAAATAGAAAAGACCGGTTATGAACCCGTTCGGAAAGAAAAAGCAGAAGCAAATGATCGAAAAGAAGAAGAATTAACGAAAATGAAATGGCTGTTAGGGATTTCAGCAATTTTATCATTGCCCCTTTTAATTACGATGCTTGATCATCTATTAGGGATAGAACTGCCTGCTCTATTTATGAATCCGTGGTTCCAATTTATCTTGGCTACACCTGTCCAATTTATTGTAGGCTATCGATTTTATAAAGGTGCTTACAATGTATTAAAAAGTAAAAGCGTCAATATGGATGTCCTTGTCGTCTTAGGTACGAGTGCTGCTTACTTTTATAGTTTATATGAAGGAATCTTAACAATTGGCAACCCTTCTTATGAACCTCATTTATACTTTGAAACGAGCGCTATATTAATTACCCTTATTTTATTTGGTAAGTTTTTAGAAGCCAGAGCTAAGGGGAAAACAACAGAGGCAATCGCTAAGCTTGTTGAAATGCAAGCGAAAGAAGCTCGTGTTATTCGTGAAGGAAAAGAGTTGCTCATTTCGATTGAGGATGTTGTTGTTGGCGATATTCTTGTCGTTAAACCTGGTGAAAAAATACCAGTAGATGGCATTGTCCGCCGGGGAAGCACTGCTATTGACGAATCAACATTGACAGGTGAATCGATTCCTGTTGAAAAAGAAACAGAATCAGATGTCTACAGTGCGACAATGAATATAAATGGGACAATAGAGATGGAAGCGACTAATGTAGGAGAAGATACAGTATTTGCTTCAATTATTAGAGCTGTAGAGAATGCACAAGGTGAGAAGGCACCGATTCAACGGATGGCAGATGTTATTTCAGGTGTATTTGTGCCAATCGTTATTGGCGTAGCTATACTTACTTTTGCGATATGGATCATTTTTGTTAATCCAGGTGATTTTGAGGCAGCCTTAAGACCGGCAATAGCCGTTTTAGTCATTGCTTGCCCTTGTGCGCTTGGTCTTGCAACACCAACCTCTATTATGGTTGGGACAGGTAAAGGCGCAGAAAATGGTATCTTGTATAAAGGTGGAGAACATCTCGAGCGTACACATGAAGTTGATACGGTTGTTTTTGACAAAACGGGGACGATTACAAATGGAACGCCAGAAGTAACAGATTTTATTGCAAACGAAGAGATCATCGCACTTGTTGCAAGTGCAGAAAAAGACTCGGAACATCCTTTAGCAACAGCAATTGTTGATTATGCTGAAGAGAAACAAATCAAGCTTCATAATGTTGAAAATTTTGAAGCTGTTGCTGGTGGTGGAATTCGTGCCTTAGTAGATGGACGTCATGTCCTTGTAGGTACACGTAAATTAATGCGTGACAATGGGATTGAAATAAAAGCATATGAAGAACAAGTTGAGCAATTAGAGTTAGCTGGAAAAACAGCTATGTTTATTGCCGTAGATGATCAATATGAAGGTATTGTTGCAGTTGCAGATACGATAAAAGATACAGCTATTGAAACAATGAAATTATTACAAGAGAAAAATATAGATGTCATTATGTTAACGGGTGATAATGAACGAACGGCTCAAGTTATTGCAAAAGAGGTCGGAATTTCTGAAGTGATTTCTGAAGTCTTACCGGAAGATAAGGCAGATAAAGTTGAAGCATTACAAGCTTCAGGTAAAAAAGTAGCAATGGTCGGTGATGGGATTAATGATGCGCCTGCACTTGCAATGGCTGACATTGGGATTGCAATGGGAACAGGGGCAGAGGTTGCAATAGAAGCTGCTGATATTACGATATTAGGAGAAGACTTAAGATTAGTTGCCCGTGCTATTCGCTTAAGTGATGCAACAATTCGTAATGTAAAACAGAACTTATTTTGGGCGTTCGGTTATAATACAATTGGTATACCAATTGCAGCGCTTGGCTTACTAGCGCCATGGATTGCAGGTGCTGCCATGGCCTTGAGTTCAGTTAGTGTCGTTTTAAATTCACTACGTTTAAAGCGTGTGAATATCTAGTTAGTTAATATTTTGTTAAAATAAAAATAAGTGAAAAGTAAGGAGTGAATAAAATGGAAGCAGTTTTACAAGTAAAAGGAATGAGTTGTGGTGGATGTGTTAAGTCAGTTGAGGGAGCATTACAAGATTTAAATGGTATAGAAAAATTTGATGTACAATTAGATACCGGACAAGTAAATGTTACTTTTGATGAATCAGTCATTCAAGTTGACCAAATTTCAGAAGAAATTGAAGATATCGGATATGATGTTATTAAATAATGAAGGCGGTCCTAACAGGAAGTTAGGACCGTTTTTTAAAAAAAGAAAAAGGTAAAATAGTTAAGATAATTGCACTTATAGATAAAATACTCTATTATAATAATTAACTATACTTTTTTATTTACAATTATATGAATGAGTGTTCATTCAAATTAAGAAATGTTAAGGAGGAAGGATAATGAGTTATGAAGTGAAACGAGCTGCTATTTTAGGTTCGGGTGTGATGGGATCTGGTATTGCAGCACATCTAGCAAATATCGGAATACCGACATTAATGCTAGATATTGTTCCAAATGAACTAACAGAAAAGGAAAAAGCACAAGGGCTAACATTAGAAGATAAAGTGGTGCGTAATCGTATTGCTAATGAAAGTAAGCAAGCTCTAATGAAACAGAAACCTTCACCAATAACATCGAAAAAAAGTTTACAATTAATTGAAACCGGTAACATGGAAGATGATATGGAGAAGTTAAATGAAGTCGATTGGATTATTGAGGTTGTCGTTGAAAATTTAGAAATTAAGAAAAAAGTATATGCTAATATTGAAAAGCATCGTAAAGAGGGGACAATTGTATCCTCGAATACATCAGGTATTTCAGTTGAAGCGATGATTGAAGCATGTTCTGAAGAAATGAAAGCGCATTTTTTAGGGACACACTTTTTCAATCCACCACGCTACTTGAAGTTACTTGAAATTATTCCAACAAAGCATACAAAAGATGAAGTTATATCCTTTATGCAACAGTTTGGAGAAGATGTTTTAGGAAAGGGTGTTGTTATTGCAAAAGACACACCTAACTTCATAGGAAACCGAATTGGAACTCATGGTTTATTAGTAACTGTTCAAGAAATGCAAAAGTCAGGGCTAACAATAGGAGAAGTAGATTCAATAACAGGCACCTTAATTGGGCGACCAAAAAGTGCAACATTTAGAACTTTAGATGTCGTCGGTTTAGATACCTTCATTCATGTAGCCAATAATGCTTATGATAAGGTTGAAGGCGATGAAAAAGATATCTTTACGATTCCAGCATTTATGAAAGAAATGAATGACAAAGGTTGGTTAGGGGCTAAAGCAAAGCAAGGCTTTTATTTAAAGAAGAAGGAAAATAATGAAAGCGTTATCTTACAATTAGATCCAGAAACAATGGACTATGTTGATAATAATAAACTGAAAACAGCGGCAATCGAAATGGCTAAGCAACAAAAAGGAACAGCTAGACGATTGAAAGCGTTAGTCTCTCAACCAGGTGATAAAGCGAGTGACTTTTTATGGAATGTCTTTAAACAGACATTTACTTACTCGGCAAGCTTACTAGGGGAGATTGCTGATGATATCGTATCAATTGATAATGCCATGAAGTGGGGATTCGGTTGGCGAATGGGACCTTTTGAAATGTGGGATGCAATCGGGGTTCAGAAATCAGTTGAACGGATGAAAGAGGAAGGCTTAACTGTACCTTCTTGGGTAGAAAATATGTTAGCGAAAGAACATGAAAGTTTTTATAGTGAGACAAGTGAAGGTCGTACTTACTATGACGGCCAAGGCACATATGTTCTTGAAAAAGTAAATGAAAAAGAAATCTCACTATCAAAGATCAAAGGTGAAAAAGGAGTTATTAAGAAAAATAAAGGTGCAAGCTTGATTGATTTAGATGATGGTGTTGCTTTATTAGAATTTACATCGCCAAACAATGCCATTGGACTCGATGTTATTCAAATGGTAAATGAAGCGATTCAAATTGTCGAAGAAGGAGATTACAAAGGACTTGTCATTGGTAACCAAGGAAAAAATTTCTGTGTAGGAGCTAATTTAGCGCTTATGTTAATGGAGGCACAAGATTATAACTTCTTTGAACTTGAAATGGTTATACGCCAATTCCAAAACATGACCTTAAATATTAAGTATGCAAATAAACCAGTCGTTGTTGCACCATTTAATATGACGCTTGGTGGTGGGGCAGAAGTCTCACTTCCAGCAGCAAGTATTCAAGCTTCATCTGAAACATACATGGGCTTAGTAGAGTTTGGTGTAGGGCTCATCCCAGGTGGTGGTGGAACGAAAGAACTTTATTTGAAAATGTTAAGAGATATGCCGGAAGGGATTGATTTTGACTTATCAAAAGTAGCAAATACGGTCTTTGAACGTGTAGCAATGGCTGACGTATCAACTTCGGCACATGAAGCATTAGAAAATGGATTTTTAAATAAGCATGATGGAATCAGTATTAATCCAGATCATTTAATATTTGATGCTAAACAAAAAGTGATTGGCTTAGCAGATGCGGGCTATTCACCACTACAAAGAGAGCGTATCCCAGTTGTAGGTGATGATGGTTATGCAGCTATGTTATTAGGTGCTAAAAACTTACACCTAAGTGGTTATGCATCTGAACATGACTTGAAAATTGCTGAAAAATTAGCACATGTTTTATCAGGCGGTCGTATTGCAGGTGGATCAATAATTGATGAGCAAACGATGCTTGACTTGGAAAAAGAGGCATTTTTAAGTCTAATCGGCGAACCGAAAACACAAATGAGAATGCAACATATGCTATTAAAAGGAAAGCCATTACGTAATTAATTGAAAGGAGAGGGATGAATTGAGAGAAGCAGTAATTGTTGCTGGAGCAAGAACACCTGTTGGTCGTGCTATGAAAGGAAGCTTGGCACATACCCGACCAGATGACTTAGCTGCAGCGACGGTAAAAGAAACGTTAAGACGAGCTAATAATTATGAAGGAAATATAGATGATGTTATTTTTGGCTGTGCCATGCCTGAGGCAGAACAAGGGATGAATATGGCCAACAACATTGCTGGTTTGGCAGGCTTGCCAGAGCAAACACCAGCTATTACGATCAATCGATATTGTTCATCGGGCTTGCAAAGTATAGCCTATGGTGCAGAGCGCATTATGCTAGGCCATAGTGATGCGGTCATTGCAGGTGGAGCAGAATCGATGAGTTTAATACCAATGGGTGGTCATGTCATCAAACCTAACTCAAAGTTGGTGACAGAAGCACCGGAATATTATATGTCGATGGGGCATACAGCGGAAGAAGTAGCAAAACGCTATGATATTTCTCGAACGGAACAAGATGAATTTGCGACAGAAAGCCATCGCCGAGCTGCAAAGGCAATCCAAGAAGGAAAGTTTAAAGATGAGATTGTTCCTTATGAGGTTGTTGAACGAGTCGTAGGAAAAGATAATAAAATTGTTGAAAAGAAAAAGATGTTTGAAATGGATGAAGGCGTCAGACCAAATACATCTGTCGATGTGTTAGGAAAACTACGTCCAGCCTTTTCTGTAACTGGTTCAGTTACAGCTGGAAATTCATCACAAATGAGTGATGGTGCTGCATCAGTATTATTAATGGATCGGGAAAAGGCAGAGGCAGAAGGATTAACACCATTATTGAAGTTTCGTTCATTTGCAGTAGCAGGTGTTGCACCAGAAGTAATGGGGATTGGTCCGGTTGAAGCAGTGCCAAAAGCATTAAAGTTAGCCGGTTTAGAAATTGAAGATATCGGGCTTTGGGAATTAAATGAGGCATTTGCTTCTCAATCAGTTCAAGTTATAAAAACGTTAGGATTAAATAAAGACATTGTGAATGTGAATGGCGGAGCGATTGCACTAGGACATCCACTTGGGATGACGGGTACAAAGCTTACTTTGTCATTAATGTACGAAATGAAAAGACGAAATGTGAAGTATGGTGTTGTAACGATGTGTATTGGTGGCGGAATGGGTGCTGCTGGTGTATTTGAATTATTATAATGGAAAACTTGAAGATGAAAGGAAGAGGACATAATGAGTGAGAAGTTAATTAAAGGTGGCGCATTTTTAATTGAAGAGTTAACTGGAGAAGATGTGATCACACCAGAAGATTTTACAGATGAACATAAAATGATTGCA
Source organism: Pseudogracilibacillus sp. (assembly GCA_035301825.1). Classification (GTDB taxonomy): domain Bacteria; phylum Bacillota; class Bacilli; order Bacillales; family Amphibacillaceae; genus Pseudogracilibacillus. Next base: position 10,845 of record DATGTP010000070.1, read on the forward strand.
CAAACGACGGAAGACTTTGTCACTGGTGAAGTGATTCCAGTTATTGATAAGTTAGAAAACCATGAATTTGAACACTCAGTTAAACTTTTAGAAAAAGCGGGAGAGTTAGGCTTATTAAGTGCAGATATCCCAGAAGAGTATGGTGGCTTAGCATTAGATAAAATTAGTTCATCCTTAATTACAGAAAAATTTGCACCTGCAGGTGGGTTTTCAATTACACATGGTGCTCACGTAGGAATAGGTTCATTACCAATTGTCTTTTTCGGTAATGAGGAGCAAAAAGAAAAATATTTACCATCATTGGCTACAGGTGAAAAGATTGCAGCCTATGCTTTAACTGAACCAAGTTCAGGTTCAGATGCTTTAGGAGCAAAAGCTACGGCAAAATTAAATGAAGCGGGAACACACTATATTTTAAATGGGGAGAAACAATGGATTACAAACTCTGACTTTGCGGATGTATTTGTCGTTTATGCAAAAATAGATGGCGAACACTTTTCAGCATTTATCGTTGAGCGTGAATTCCCAGGAGTTTCAGTTGGACCAGAAGAAAAGAAAATGGGTATTAAGAGTTCATCGACACGTACCTTAGTCCTTGAAGATGCTGAAGTGCCAGTAGAGAATCTTTTAGGGGAAAAAGGTCGAGGACATATTATCGCATTCAATATTTTAAACGTTGGTCGTTATAAATTAGCCATTGGTGGTGTTGGAGCATCTAAGCGAGCATTAGAATTAGCGACTAAATATGTTAATGAGAGAAAGCAATTCGACACACCGATTTCAGCCTTTACTTTAACACAAGAAAAATTAGCGACAATGGCATCAGAGATTTATGCAAATGAAAGTGCAGTATATCGTACGGTTGGACTATTCGAGCAACGGATGGGAAGGCTATCAGACGAAGAATTAAAAGATGGTCGAGAAATTGCGAAAGCAATTGCTGAATATCAAATAGAATGTTCAATGAACAAATATACAGCAACTGAAATGCTTGATTTTGTTGCTGATGAAGCAGTCCAATTACATGGTGGTTATGGTTTTATGTCGGAATATGAAGTAGAACGAATTTATCGTGATTCTCGTATTAACCGTATATTTGAAGGGACAAATGAAATCAACCGTTTATTAGTTCCAGGAACATTGTTGAAGAAAGCAATGAAAGGAGAGCTCCCATTACTTGAAGCGGCACAAGGTCTGCAGGAAGAGTTATTAATGATGATGCCGGAAGAAGTGGGTGACGAACCGTTAGAACAAGAGAAGTATTTATTGAAGAATGCAAAGAAAATTGTCTTATTAGGTGCAGGCTTAGCTGCTCAGAAGTATATGCAAAAAATCGAAGGTGAACAAGAAATCTTAGCTAACTTAGCTGACATGGCGGCTAATGTTTATAATATGGAAGCAGCTATTTTACGTACTGAAAAGGCGATTAATAAAGTAGGTGCTGATAAAGCAAAGCTAAAATTAGCTTATACGCAAGTTTATGTTCAAGAGGCCTTCAATCGAATTGAAGCAGATGCCAAGGAGATTTTAATTGCGGTTGAAGAAGGCGATAACTTACGTATGATGTTAGCTTCATTACGTAAACTAACACGTCATGATCCGATTAATGTTTTTGTCAAGAAACGTGAAATTGCATCATCGATTATTGAAGCGGAAAAATATATTGTATAAGTCAATAATGTAAACATAATTAAATAAATAGTTAATTGCGCAAACCTTAAACATGATATCACCCTATATCTATGTGCTATGTTATTTTTTCAAAATAAAGGTTTGCGCAATTCTTTTGTTTAATCATCATTTATAAGATTAGTCGATAAGTGAAAAAATATTTGTTATAATACAATCAATGGGAAAATAATGGAGGACATATAATGGCTTTAACATTTTATTGGTATCCGAATTGTAGTACATGTAGAAAAGCGAAAAAGTGGTTGGAAGAGAATGACCTTGCTTTTGAAGCGGTTCACATTGTTGAAGAGACACCAAGTGAAGCTGCTATCTTAACATTAATGAATAATGCATCAGTCGAACCAAAGAAGTTTTTTAACACAAGTGGTAAGGTCTACCGCGAGCAAAATATGAAAGATAAAATTAAAGATGCTAGTAAAGAAGAAATGGCAAGCTATTTAGCTGCAAACGGTATGCTTATTAAAAGACCAATCGTGACAGATGGGCATAAAGTTACTGTAGGTTTTAAAGAAGATGATTTTCAACAAAATTGGAAATAAATATAATTACTTTGGAGGCGAATGAAATGAATTTACCAAAAGATTTATTGTATTCAGAAGAACATGAGTGGGTACGTCGTGAAGGAAGTGACTTACGTATTGGAATTACCGACTTTGCACAGTCAGAACTGGGCGATATCGTATTCGTAGAATTACCTGAAGTAGGCGACACAATTGAGTTAGATGAACCATTTGGAAGTGTTGAATCAGTTAAAACAGTATCTGAATTATATGCACCTGTTAGCGGGACTGTTGTAGAAGTGAATGAAGAGCTCGAAGATAGTCCAGAATATGTAAACGAATCTCCATATGATCAAGCATGGATGATTGTAGTAGAACCTTCAGATGATAGTGAGTTAGACGATTTATTATCTGCAGAAGATTACGAAAAGCACGTGAGTGAGTAAAAGTAAAAGCTGATGTATATCAGCTTTTTTTTATTAAAAGGTGGTATATCATGGGTGATCCAATTATCATCGTTGAGGGAAAGAATGACCGTAAACGATTGAATCTTGTCTTAGAAGAGGATATCGATATCGTATGTACATTTGGGACATTTGGAATTGAAAAATTTGATGAAATGTTAGAAGCACATGACTTAGATTATCGAGATGTTTATATTTTTGTTGACTCTGATGAGTCAGGTGAACAATTAAGAGATGAGTTAAAGAAAGAGTTGCCTCATGCAAAGCATCTTTATGTTAGTAAAGATACAAAAGAGGTGGAACAGGCAACAATAGATGAAATTGTTCAAATCATAGCACCTTATTTTAAGGTGAAAATGATGTTTAAGTATAGAAAGTGATGGTTAAATGAAAGATATTGCAAAAGAGATTTTACAAGAAGAAAAAAACTTATTATTATTTATTCACACCCCTTTTTGTGGTACATGTCATGTTGCCCGGTCATTTTTAACAATGATTGAAGACACTCTAAAACAGGATGTGTTTTATGATATGAATGGATCCTTCTATGAGGATTTTTTACATGACCATAAAATTGAAAGTGTTCCTTGTTTGTATATTCGGCAAAATGGAGAGTGGAAAGAAAAAATATATACATTTCATTCCATTCAAAATATATATGCATACTTATTAGAATATGCACCATATTTATTTGCAGAAAAATGATTATAATATGATTCAAAAAAACCTCTCACTTAAAATGAGAGGTTTTTTCATTATGCTTCTACAGCATCTTTTTGATAAGTTTTTTTATATTTAATAATAAAGTAGCTTAAAGTACCAATTATAAATAAGGTAATGTAACCAATTAATATCCAAGTGTTTTGCCATAAGGCACTATAATCACCACTAGAGATGACCGCCTTAAATCCAGCTACAGAATAAGTCATTGGTAACAAGAGATTAATCGGCTGTAGCACTTTAGGAATTAATTCGAGCGGGAATGTCCCAGCACTTGTCGTTAACTGTAAAATTAAAATGATAATCGCAATAAAGCGGCCTGGATCATCTAAAACAGTAACGAAGAATTGAATTAAGGTTATAAATGTTAGGCTGGTAATAATTGCAAAGAGTAAAAACTTAGGTACACTTTGCACTTCAATTCCTAAGCCAAGCATTAAAATAGCACATGCAATTAAAGCTTGTAGGACGCCCACAATCGCTAAGACACCAAATTTCCGTAAAAACCACTCGAATCCACTTGATGGAATTGAAGAGGTTTCCCTTAATGGGTACACAATTGACAGGAGTAAGGCACCAACAAAGAGACCTAATGATAAGAAATAAGGGGCAAAGCCTGTTCCATAGTTAGGTACTTCGTTAATTTTATCGTTCTCTACATCGACTGGACTTGCAATCATATCTTTTGCTCTGTCTGAGATTTGAATGTCATTTGCTTTTGTTGTTGCCTCATTCATCTCATGATAAAATTCTTCTGTTCCGTCAACTAAAGTAATCATCCCATCTTGAAGTTCAACAGATCCATCTGATAATTCATTTGTTCCATCACTTAATTGTTTTGATCCATCTTGTAGTGTGTTCATACCAAGAGATAATTCATTTGTCCCTGTCACGAGTTCTTTTGTTCCATCATTTGCTAATAAAAAGCTCTTTGTGAATTGATTCATATTTTGTAGATAACTCGTTTGTCCATCATATAATGTCTTTGATCCTTCGACTAGTTCATTCGTTCCACCACTTAAGGTTTGGACACCTTCATATAATTGAACTTGACCATCATTAATAGAAGTGATTCCATCTTGCAATTGTCCGATTGGCTCGTTTAAGGCTTGTTTTACTTCCTTCTCTAACGAATGAGTTAAATCATCTAAGTTACTTAATAAAAGTGTTTCGTATTCATCTAAACTATTATCTAACTGGTCAGCTGCATCATCCAATGCTGTCTGTACACCTTCATTAATTTTTGGTTCAGCTTTATCTTTAATCAATTGTTCTAACTCAGCTTGCTGTTCTGGGGTAATTTCGACATCTTCAAGGGCATGACTTAAAGCGAGTTCAACACGTTCGTAAATAACAGATTCAATTGTTTCATAATTAGGATGCAAGGCATCAATTTTGTTGATTACTTCATCAATTGTTTCTTGAGAAAGGTCTACCTTGCTTAATATTTCTTCAATTTCTCCTTGTATGGCATCGATATGCTTGCCCGTATTACTTTCTATTGTGCTTGTAATCTCCTCGGCAACTTTTGATGCAATCACGTCTGGAGCATCTTGAATCATACCATTTGCTTCTGTTACGACGGTATCAGCTGCTCCATTTGCAATGTCATCTGATAGTCGTTTTGAAATAATAGGTGAATATTCATCTTTTTTAATTAAAATTGTCTCATTTAGCTTTTGTCGAAGTGGATCTTTTTGTTCTAAAACTGTTTCATTTAACTTTTGAGCCATTTCCTTTGGTAATTCATGATGAAATGTTGTCAATCCTTCGTTTACTTCATTTGTTCCCGCAATTAAGGTAGGAAGGTTATCTTCTAATTGCTTGACACCGTCATTAGCATCATTAAGCCCATCGCTTAAGGCACCTGCTCCAGACTGAATATCACCTGATGCGTCTTTTAACTTTTCACTATTGTCATATAATTCTTGTATACCAGAAGCAAGTGTACTTGTTCCTTCCTGTAATTCGTTAACACCATCTGAAGCACTATCGACTCCATCAGAGAACTCACCCATTTTTTCAGATAAAGTCATTAGGTTTGTTGTGATTAAGTCAGTCCCATCAGAGAGTTCATGAGCTCCATCATTTAATTGTTCAGTTGCATCTTCTGCTTCAGCTAACATGTCTTTTACATCATCAATACGATCGAGTACCGTTTCTGCATAGGTTCGCGTTATTTCTTCTTGTAATGCTTGCTGTATTTGTAGCATAGCAGTTTCGCCCATCTGTGCCGCTAAAAAGTTAAAGCTCTCATTTGGAACATAGATTAATTCTAATTGTTCGGGTTCGTCGATGACAGTTGTTGCATTTTTAGAAAAGTCATTTGGAATTTCAATTAAAATGTAATACTCTTGATTGTTTAATCCTTCATAACCTGTTTCTTTATTAACGAAATGAAAATTAAAAGCAGCTTCTTCTTCAAGCTTATCAATTAATTCATTTCCTATCTCTAAATGTTCTCCTTCAAAGTCATAGCCATCATCTTCATTGACTACGGCAACGGGAACATCTTCTAAGTAAGCATATGGATCCCAAAAAGCCCACAAAAACATCCCGGCATATAATATAGGAATGAATACAACTGCAGCGACTGCAATAAGTAGTTTTTTGTTTTTTAAAATTTTAAAACTATCTTTATTAAATAAAGATTTAAACATTTGTTACGCCTCCTAGAAACTAATTGACTATATTGACCATTTGGTCATTTTGTTTTAAAAAAGAAACTGAATGACAATGTCATTTAGTTTATAAAAAATAAATGAGATTATTTTATTGATAATCCGTTAAAGATATATGTCTTAAAAATATCTGCAATTTCATTTTCAGATAAAGGTTCACGCTTCTTCTCCCAGTCAAAGACAAAGGCAATGTAGGTGACTAATATAATGTAGGCAAACTTTTCAGGATCACACTCTTTCATTTCACCACGTTGAATAGCAGTAGCTATTTTATTTTTTATAAATGATAAAATATGATCTTCTACTTTATCTAGCACTTCATTAACAATGGGTGTTCCAATATCTCGCTGTTCTTGGAATAATTTGATCATTAATTGATGTTCTTTCCGAAAACCTAGCATTTCAAATAAGGCGTGATGTACGTTTTCTTCAAAACTATTTGCATCATCAATGACAGCAGAAGCTCTTTCCTCCATTTGTTTAATGAGGTCCATAATAATCTCATTAAATAATTGTTCTTTATTAGAAAAGAAGGTATAAATCGTCCCTTTTCCGACATTGGCTAACTTAGCAACTTGATCCATTGTTGTCGCCTTGTACCCAAAGAGTGAAAAAGACTTTGTCGCTGCATTTAAAATATCTTGTTTGCGATTAACACTCAATATAATCACCTTTCTTCATTGCTTTGACTAAAATACTATTCCGGTCAACTGGACATATTGTAGCATAACATAAAAAAATAATGAAGACAAGTGTAAGTCTTTTTTAATAAAAAAGAACTTAGTTGACAGGCCAGACAGAGCGTGGTAGTGTATAAGTTATGAAATTTAAATATTGTACTCTTATGAAGAGCAATGGAGGGACTGGCCCGGTGAAATTGCGGCAACCATCAATAGTTACTATTGAAGTGGTGCTAAATCCTGCAAAGCAAGCGCTTTGGAAAATGAGAGAATGTAAAGATACTTATTGAAGTCTTTCTACTCTCGGTAGAAAGACTTTTTTTATTATAGTTAAAAGATCTTTCATTATGAGTATGGAAGAAAGGAGAAATGAAATGATTACACTTAGCCAATTATCTAAGCAGTTTGAGACAAAAGATAAAACGATAACAGCAGTCGATGAACTATCGATGGAAATTAAGCAAGGTGAAATCTTCGGTGTAATTGGTTATAGTGGTGCAGGGAAAAGTACTTTTGTGAGATTGTTAAACCGATTAGAGGAACCGACAGCTGGTGAAGTTGTGATTGATCAAAAGAATGTAACCTCACTCAATGGAAAACAACTGCGAGAAATACGTCGCGATATCGGCATGATTTTCCAGCATTTTAATTTATTATGGTCTCGTACCGTTGAAGATAACATTGCTTTTCCATTAGAAATAGCAGGTGTTAAAAAAGCAGAACGTATCAAGCGTGTCCAAGAGTTAATTGATCTAGTTGGTTTAACAGGGCGTGAAAAGGCATATCCATCCCAGTTAAGTGGCGGACAAAAGCAAAGGGTTGGTATTGCAAGAGCATTGGCAAATAAGCCTAAAGTATTACTTTGTGATGAGGCAACTTCTGCACTTGATCCGGAAACGACTATTTCGATATTAAATTTACTACTTGATATTAATAAGCAACTTAATTTAACGATCGTTGTAATTACACATGAAATGGATGTTATTCAAAAAATATGTGACCGAGTGGCTGTAATGGATACAGGAAAAGTCGTCGAACTAGATACAGTTGAAAATATATTTACCCAACCACAAGCATCAATTACAAAGAACTTTGTAAAACAATCGGTGAAAAACATCGATGACAACATAGAGGATGTGATGCAAACATTAGAAGTGAAAGATCCAATTTATGAATTAACCTTGTTAGGTAATGGATTGGATAGCCGTTTTCTTGACACAATCAGTGAGAAAACAAAAATAGAGTTAACAATTATCCAAGCGATGTATTCACAAAGTGAGACTGGCTTAATTGGTCGAGTCTTTGTTCAAGCTAAGGCAAATGAATCGAATCAAAAAGAATTAGAAAATGCGTTTCTTTCATTAGGAATTGAATTTCAGAAGATAGAACGTCATTGATTTGTAGTTAGGGGGATATATTATGTCGATCGATTGGAGTAAATTGAAAGTAGACCAATTAATAGAAGCAACAAATGAGACATTATATATGACAAGTGTTTCTTTGATATTTACGTTTATCTTCGGAATTGCACTCGGTTTATTGTTGTTTTTAACAGCTAAAGATGGGATATGGGAAAATAAAATTGTCTATATGATTACTGCAATATTTGTTAACGTATTTCGGGCAATTCCATTTATTATCTTAATCTTATTACTTATCCCATTTACAACAGTTGTAGTTGGAACAATCCGAGGTCCTAATGCCGCTTTACCCGCATTGATTATAGGATCAGCACCGTTTTACGGTAGACTTGTTGAAATTGGATTGAAAGAAGTAGATAAAGGTGTAATTGAAGCAGCAAAAGCAATGGGAGCGAAAACACGTACAATTATATTTAAAGTTTTGCTACCAGAGTCTATGCCAGCACTTATATCAGGGATTACCGTGACGGCAATTGCTTTAATAGGTTATACAGCGATGGCAGGAGCTATTGGAGCGGGTGGACTTGGTAACTATGCTTATTATTCAGGTTTCCAACGCCGTGACACAGACGTTGTGTTTGTCTGTTCTGTTATAATCGTAATTATTGTGTTTATATTCCAATTTATTGGAGATTTTATAGCAAAAAAATTAGATAAAAGATAGGAGAATATTAAAATGAAAAAATGGATTACTTTATTATTAACAATAGGTTTAGTTTTAGTATTAGCAGCTTGTGGTGGGAACAATGATGGAGGAAATAATAATAATTCGAATAACAATAATGCAAATGATGCATCGAACAACAATGATGATGAACTAACACAAGTGATTATTGGTGCATCAAGTGTTCCACATGCGGAGATTTTAGAAGAAGCGCAACCAATCCTTGAAGAAGAGGGTATTGAGCTTGTTATTGAACAATATGAAGATTATGTTTTACCAAATGACGATTTAGCAAGTGGTACAATTGATGCTAACTACTTCCAACACATTCCTTATTTAGAACAAACTAACGAGGACACAGGATATGATTTAACACATATTGG
>DATGTP010000071.1:0-12318 GCA_035301825.1 Pseudogracilibacillus sp.
GTTGCATCAATTAAAGACCCGGAATATGTGCTTGTTTTATCAAAGTTAAAACAATTTTTATTAAAAGAGCACATTATGTTTTATTTAGGGAAAGGGTCAGAAATTGTTGCACTCTTTGATTTAGGAAAACATCGCCAAGCAGAGACTGTTTTGGATAAAGTGATGACCTTGCTATCTGAAAAAGAAAAAGCCAATCTCTACCTTGGGATAGGTAATGAATATGATGAAATAAAATACGTGCGCAATAGCTACTTAGAAGCACTTGAAGTCATTGAGACCAAGTTTTTCTTAAACGTTGAACAACAGACACGTTATTATTTCGATCAACTCGGTCTAGCGCGTCACTTTAAAAACATCTTTAAAAAGAATATGAATGAAGATTATCGTAATCGCAAGATTTTAATCTTAATGGAACACGAGCTGACTAACCGGAGTGAATTATTGAAAACCTTATGGGAATTTATTCAAACAGATTGTAAGGTTGGTGAGACAGCAAAACGTTTGTACATTCATCCTAATACCTTTAATTACCGGATGAAGCAAATTGTTCAACTAACCAATATCGATTTCTCAAACTTCCACGAAAAAGCAGAGTTATATGCCGAATTATACTTGATTTATCATGTGTCAGATTATCATGACCATTATCAATCAGTATTACAATAAAAATTAGGAGGTTTTTTGACATGGTTATTCCTTACAAACATGAACCCTTTACAGATTTTACAATTCAGTCAGAAAAACAAGCAATGGAAAAGGCAATTGCACAAGTACGTGCAGAATTAGGCCAAGATTACCCACTTATTATTAACGGTGAGCGTGTCACGACAGATGATAAAATTAAAGTCGTTAATCCAGCTAAAAAAGAAGAAGTCATTGGCTATGTATCAAAAGCGAATGAAGCCTTAGCTGAACAAGCCATGCAGGCAGCAGACGCTAAGTTCGAAGAATGGCGCAAGTCAGACCCGAAAATGCGTGCCGATATTTTATTCCGTGCAGCAGCTATCGTTCGTCGTCGTAAGCATGAATTTAGTGCACGTCTTATTTTAGAAGGCGGAAAACCTTGGAACGAAGCAGATGCAGATACAGCAGAAGCGATTGACTTTCTAGAATATTACGGAAGACAAATGTTACGTATTGCAAGTGGAGAAGGCCAAGAAGTAGAAAGCCGTCCAATTGAACATAACCAATTCCATTACATTCCATTAGGCGTTGGAGTCGTCATTTCACCATGGAACTTCTTATTTGCAATTATGGCTGGAACGACAGCTTCAGCAATGGTAACTGGAAACACGGTTTTATTAAAACCAGCAAGTACAACACCAGTGATTGCTTATAAATTTATGGAAGTATTAGAAGAAGCAGGTATGCCAAAAGGCGTCGTTAACTATATTCCTGGACCAGGTTCAGAAGTAGGTGACTACTTAGTTGACCACCCACGTACACGTTTCGTAAGCTTTACAGGATCACGTGATGTTGGTGTCCGTATTTTCGAACGTGCGGCAAAAGTACACGAAGATAAAGGCCAAATTTGGTTGAAACGTACAGTCCTTGAAATGGGCGGAAAAGATACAATCGTCGTTGACAAAGAAGCTGATTTAGAATTAGCAGCAGATGCAATCGTTAAATCAGCATTCGGTTTTTCAGGACAAAAATGTTCAGCATGTTCACGTGCCGTCATCCATGAAGATGTCTATGACCAAGTGAAAGACCGCGTCGCTGAATTGACAAAAGACGTGCAAGCAGGCGACCCAGCAACGAATGAATTTTTCACAGGACCGGTCATCGACCAAGCAGCCTTTGACAAAATTACAAGCTATATTGAAATTGGAAAAGAAGAAGGCCAACTCATCGCAGGTGGCGTGGCAGATAACTCAACAGGTTGGTTCGTTCAACCAACAGTCTTTGCAGATGTTGACCCAGAAGCACGACTCATGCAAGAAGAAATCTTTGGACCAGTTGTCGCATTAACGAAAGCAAAAGACTTCGATCAAGCAATCGATATAGCTAACAATACAGACTACGGCTTAACAGGAGCAGTTATTACAAACAACCGTGAACATTTAGAACAAGCACGCCGTGACTTCCACGTTGGAAACTTATACTTCAACAGAGGGTGTACAGGTGCAATTGTTGGTTACCAACCATTTGGAGGTTTCAACATGTCAGGAACAGACTCAAAAGCAGGCGGCCCAGACTACTTATACAATTTCCTCCAAGGAAAAACAACATCAGAAACATTATAAAACGAAAGCAGACGCTAACCCGCAAAGGTTAGCGTCTTTTTACTTAATATCAATCACTTTAAACTGCTCCAAAGGTCCAACAGCAAAGGTAATGACAAACTCCCCATCAATACCATCAGCCAAGTCACCCAAATCATCTACTTCCAAATACGGCAAAAATTGATAGACAGTATAACGCTTCTGAGCCTTTTCTAACTCCCCTAAATGCACCGGTAGCACAATTTCAGCTTTCTTTTGAAAAAGTCTCCCTCGATCTGAGATGCCATCAATTTCAGCAATACCGTCTTCGTTCGGACGTAAGATGACATACAAGCGCTCACCGAAAGCGATATCCTTATCAAGCAAGTCTTGATCGATATAATCAAAACCAACATATTCAACAAATTCTTGACTGTAATCATCCAATTTTGCTTTGACAGAAAAATGTTGGCTCCCAATCGCCATCGTTTCAAATTGAATAATCAGTAAAGCAAGGATGCTGAGCTGAGCAGCAATCATGATGCTTAGTTTAAGGACCTTCATTGAGATGCCTCCTTTTCAACCTTTCGGCGTTGCCATTCAAGGATGAAACTAATGACAAATAAGAGGATACCACCAATTAAAAAGAAAAGTGCTCGATTCATCGTATCCCAACCAATTTGAATGTAAGCCGCTAAAGTAGCAATGATAAAGATCATGATGCTCGGCACGATTAAGTCATGGACTTGACGGTAACTATAAATAAGCCAGCCGAGTGCAACAAGCAGCATGAGTGTAATTGATAGAAGATAAGCACCAGGCATATTGGCAAGCGGGATGATGAGCAATAGAAAGCTCAGGTAGATATACTGCTTAGTCATCACGGCAAGAACAGCGTAAACAAGGGCTAAGCTGATCAGCAGGATAAGAATCCAATTCAAGCTAACGGTAAAAGCGTTATAGTTATCTTGTAACATGAAAGACTCAACTAAATTGACTATATACAAAACGATAAAACTAACACATATAAAAGCAAAACGTATTTTTTCCTTCGGTAATATCAATGCTAAAATAAGTAAGATAAGTGCAATTGAAAATACAAGGTAAAATCCTTCATGAAGAGATGAAGTAAATATAAATAAATGGATTGCTAATCCAATAGGAAAAAGCCAATTTGTCCATTTAAATTGTTCATGATAAACAAAATGGAAATAACCAAAAGTATAGATCAAAATAAGAAGTAAACTAACATCTGATTCAAATATGTGAATGAACTGACCATACAGTGTTATCGACATACCTAAAATGAGCAAAATTTGACTTTGAAAATAGAAAAATACAAATAAGCCAACAAAAGACCATGTAATAAAAAGCCAGTCAGATGTTGGATGAAAGATGTATTGTAAATCAATTAAAGCTAAAGTTGCTCCGAAGAAAACATAGCCAAGTATAATGAAACTATTGGCAAATAAAATCTGTTCTTTTCGAGTGAAATAAGCGCCACAAACGTAAAGTATAACCATAAACAAAGTGATAATCGTTAAACGGATGAAGAAGTTGGCCTCTTCTAAATTGGAAAAGACATAAAGAAGAACTCCAATGCTTATAAATAGAACAGCAAAAAAGATAAAAATAAAGTGAGGCTCATTTTTTTTATAACGTTGAGCTATTTCACTTAACTGCTCTTCTGTAATAATTCCATCTTTAACCCACGATTTACCTTCTTTTAATAATTCATTTTTGTTCATAGGACACCTCTCATTTATGCATTATTATCCATTATAGCAAAGTATGATTTGAAAGTATTTAATTTTTCTAAATAATTGTGTTACAATGAGAAACATCGCTTTTGTTTGTGTATCATCCACAATCGAAATGACACATCTTGTATGCTAGTAACAATGAACTAGATAAAAGCTTGTAGTATAGTGTAAGTAATCGCTTTCAAATTATAGAGAAGGGGGAGGTAAAAGATGGAACATGCTATTACAGGAGCATCATTTTTTTGGTTGTTCGTTCCAATGCCAATTTTAATATTATTATCATTTATTACCTTATTTACAGAGAGGAGGAAACAATAAATGTCTGTTGCGACTATACTTACTTTTCTCGTTTATTTAATCGGGATGCTTGTCATTGGTATTATCATGTATCGCCGCACAACAGATTTATCTGACTTCGTTTTAGGTGGAAGGACGTTAGGACCTGCTGTTGCGGCTTTAAGTGCCGGTGCATCAGATATGAGTGGCTGGCTCTTACTAGGTTTGCCAGGTGCTGTTTACGCATCAGGTATTTCAGAAGCATGGCTCGGAGTCGGGCTTGCAATCGGTGCTTATTTAAACTGGCAATTTGTTGCTAAACGATTACGAATTTATACTGAAGTATCAAACAATGCGATTACGATTCCGGACTTTTTAGAAAATCGTTTTAAAGATAATTCACGTGTTCTCAGACTCGTGTCAGCACTCGTTATTTTATTATTCTTTACCTTTTATACGTCATCTGGAATGGTCGCAGGAGCCAAGTTGTTTGAGGCTTCATTCGGTCTATCATATCAATCAGCACTATGGATTGGTGTTATCGTCGTCGTATCATATACCTTCCTTGGCGGATTTTTAGCTGTTGTTTGGACTGACTTTATTCAAGGAACACTTATGTTACTTGCTTTAATTGTTGTACCAATCGTTGCTATTACACAAGTTGGTGGTTTAAATGAAACGATGCAAGCGGTTGGAGATATTAATCCAAGTCACCTGCAAATGATTAAAGGTGTTGGAATTATATCTATCGTCTCATCGCTTGCTTGGGGATTAGGTTACTTCGGTCAACCACATATTATCGTACGTTTTATGGCTATTCGTTCACCAAAAGATATTCCTGTTGCCCGTTTTATCGGAACGACTTGGATGATCCTAGGACTTTATGGAGCAATCTTTACCGGATTTGCTGGTCTTGCTTATGTGGCAACAGCTAATCCAGATGCTTTAGCAGCAATTGGTGCACAAACAGTCGTGGAAAATGGTTTACAAGTGTTAGATGATCCGGAGAAAATATTTATCGTTTTTTCACAAATCTTATTCCATCCAATTGTAGCTGGGTTATTATTAGCAGCGATTTTATCGTCGATTATGTCTACGATTGACTCACAATTACTTGTATCTTCTTCAGCCGTCGCAGAAGACTTCTATAAGGCAATCTTTAGAAGAGATGCAACAGATAAAGAGCTTGTTACAGTAGGGCGGATTGCAACGGTTGCCATTGCGCTGATTGCTGCAATTATTGCAATAAATCCAGACTCATCTGTACTGGACTTAGTTGGATATGCTTGGGCAGGTTTCGGTGCTGCCTTTGGTCCGATTATCGTCTTGTCCCTCTTCTGGAAGCGAATTACACGAGGTGGAGCGATTGCAGGGATTATTGTTGGAGCAGCTACAGTTGTTATTTGGGGAGACTTTTTAAGTGGTGGCATTTTCGAATTGTATGAACTTGCACCAGGTTTCTTATTTAACACAATTGTGACGGTTATCGTCAGTTTAATGAGTAAACCGGAACAATCTATGCTTGATGAATTCGATGAGACTGTTCGTCGAGCAAGCGAATAAAAAGAAAAGTATTGTCTATGCCTTAAGGTATAGGCAATATTTTTTTGTGAAAAATCCTTATTCTGTGAACAATAGTTGAAGGAAATAGGGGAACTTTGCTATTATCAATATGTTATTCATCAATATTTTGCACATTTTATGTTAAAATAGAGAAAGTTAAAGGTCTTTGGAGGTGAATGAAATGGCAGAGATTACGAAAGAAGCTGTATTAAAAACGGCTGATTTAGCACGTCTTGCGATTTCTGAAGAGGAAGCGGAAATGTATAGTGAACAATTATCAAGTATATTAACGTTTACAGAAAAATTAAACGAGATTGATACGACAGATGTTGAGCCGACAACACGAGGCATTGATTTGAAAAACGTCTTACGTCAAGACGAGCCAAAACAAATCATTACAAAAGAAGAAGCATTAAAAAATGCACCGGAAGTAGAAGACGGTCAATTTAAAGTGCCAGCGATTATGGATTAAAGGAGGTTAAAAGCGTGAATTTAAACGAGTTAACGATTAAACAATTACATGAAAAATTAGTAAATAAAGAAATAACAGCGACGGAAGTAGCTGAAAAAGTATTCCAACATATCGAAGCAGTTGAAGATGATATTCAAGCATTTATTACTTTAAACAAAGAAGCGACATTAGAAAAAGCAAGAGCAATTGATGAATCAGGCGATTTTTCCAATGTACTGACAGCAATCCCAGGCGCAATTAAAGATAATATTACAACAAAAGGGATCAAGACAACAGCAGCAAGTAAAATGTTAGCAAACTTTGAAGATCCATTATTTGATGCAACAGTTGTTGCAAAATTAAATGAAACAGGTGCATTCATGGTCGGTAAGGTGAACATGGATGAATTTGCCATGGGGTCATCAACGGAAACATCAGCATTTAAAAAGACGACAAACCCTTGGAATACGGATCACGTACCAGGTGGATCAAGTGGGGGGTCTGCAGCAGCAGTTGCAGCAGGTCAAGCTTTATACAGTTTAGGATCTGATACAGGGGGATCAATCCGTCAACCGGCAGCTTTTTGCGGGGTAGTAGGGATGAAGCCAACATATGGCTTAGTATCTCGTTACGGCTTAATTCCATTTGCACCATCATTAGACCAAGTTGGTCCTATTACGAAAACAGTCGAAGATAATGCCCTTGTCTTACAAGCGATTGCAGGACATGATACAAATGACGGTACGAGTGCACCACAAGCATTACCAAATTATGAAGCAGCTCTAACAGGTGATGTAAAAGGCTTGAAAATTGGAGTACCTAAAGAGTTTCTAAGTGACGGTGTTGATTCAGAAGTGAAAGAAGCGGTCATGGCTGCTCTAAAAGTATATGAAGATTTAGGTGCAACTTGGGAAGAGATTTCTTTACCACATGCACCGTACGGTGATGCGACATATTATGTCATTGCTATGGGGGAAGCATCATCAACATTAGCTCGTTTTGACGGCATCCGTTTTGGTCACCGTTCAGATAAGGCAAAAGATATGATTGATGTCTTTAAACAATCACGTGCAGAAGGTTTCGGTGAGGAAGTAAAGCGCCGTATTTTAGTAGGATCAACTGTCTTAAGTGGATCTTATAATGAAGAATACTTCCAAAAAGCACAAAAAGTACGTACATTAATTAAACAAGACTTTGAACAAGCATTTGAACAATATGACGTTATTATTGGGCCTGCTACACCAACAGCAGCATTTGAATTTGGTGCACAAACAGATCCATTAACGATGTATATGAATGATATGCTAACAGTGCCTGTTAACTTAGCAGGTGTTCCAGCTATTTCAGTACCATGTGGCTTTACGGAAAAAGGCTTACCAATTGGTCTGCAAATCATTGGAAAACATTTCGATGAGTCAACAGTTTACCGTACAGCACATGCTTTTGAACAAAAGACGGAACACCATAAAAGTAAACCAAAGTTAGGAGGGTCAAACTAAATGGAATTTGAAACAGTTATCGGTTTAGAAGTACACGTTGAATTAAAAACAGATACAAAAATATTTAGCCCGAGTCCGAACGCATTCGGAAGTGAGCCGAACGAAAATATTAATCCAAAAGATTTAGGTTATCCAGGTACTTTGCCTGTTTTAAACGAAGAAGCCGTTAATTTTGGTATGAAAGCATCCATGGCTTTAAACTGTGATATCGCAGATGAAATGATCTTTGACCGTAAACATTATTTCTATCCAGATAGTCCAGCAGCTTACCAAATTTCACAAGATGAGCGCCCAATTGGAGAACATGGTTGGATTGATATTGAAGTGGACGGTGTTGAGAAACGTATCCGTATTGAACGTGTTCATTTAGAAGAAGACGCAGGGAAATTAACACACGCTGCAGATGGATCACTCGTTGACTATAACCGTCAAGGAACACCGTTAATTGAAATTGTTTCAGAAGCGGATATCCGCTCACCTGAGGAAGCATATGCTTATTTAGAAAAACTAAAAAGTATTATCCAATTTACAGGTGTATCTGATGTCCGTATGGAAGAAGGGTCACTTCGTTGTGATGCCAACATTTCAATACGTCCAGTAGGACAAGAAGAATTTGGTACGAAGACAGAACTTAAAAACTTAAACTCATTTGCTTTCGTCCGTGATGGATTAGCATATGAAGAAAAACGCCAAGCGAAAGTATTACGTGATGGTGGGATTATCGAACAGGAAACACGTCGTTATGATGATAAGTCGAAAAAGACAATTCTAATGCGTGTGAAAGGGGATGCGGATGATTACCGTTTCTTCCCAGATCCAGACATTCCACCAATCGTTATTTCAGACGAATGGAAAGAACGCGTGAAAAGCGAAATTCCTGAACTACCAGATGCACGTATTGCACGTTATCAAGAAGAGCTAGACTTACCAGCCTATGATGCACAAGTGTTAACATCAACCATTCAAATGGCAACTTTCTTTGAAGATACGGTTAAAGAAGGAGCAGATGCTAAGCAAGCATCAAACTGGATTATGGGTGATATTTTAGGTTATATGAATAAACACTTGAAAGAAATTCAAGAGCTAAAGATTACACCTGAAGCACTTGGAAAAATGATTAACTTAATTAAAGACGGGACGATTTCATCAAAAATCGCTAAAACAGTCTTTGAAGAGTTAGTTGAAAACGGGGGCGACCCAGAAAAAATCGTTAAAGAAAAAGGATTAGTTCAAATTTCAGATGAAGGCCAATTACGTGAAATTATCGGAACGGTTCTCGATGAAAACGAACAATCGATTATTGACTATAAAGATGGGAAAGGCCGTGCTTTAGGCTTCTTAGTCGGACAGACGATGAAAGCAACGAAAGGACAAGCTAATCCACAAATGGTAAATAAAATCTTAAAAGAAGAAATTGATAAACGATAAACAAGTTTGAAAAAGATGAGACACCTTCTGGTCGTCTCATCTTTATCATATCCGCCTATTTGACAGAGAGGGGTCTGAAACAGTGAAAAAAGCACGAATCATCTACAACCCAACATCTGGTAGAGAAATATTTAAAAAAGAATTACCTTATGCTTTAGAACAATTAGAAGTCGCAGGTTATGAAACATCAGCCCATGCAACCGTTGGTGAAGGAGATGCCAAGCGAGCAGCTGAAATCGCTGTTGAAAGAAAATATGACTTAGTCGTCGTTGCCGGTGGGGATGGGACGATTAATGAAGTTATTTCAGGCATTGCAGAAAAAGATTATCGTCCGAAATTAGCAATCATACCAGCAGGAACGACCAATGACTTTGCACGTGCCTTACACGTTCCTAAAGACATTCGAACAGCTATCGATGTCATTACGAAACATAGCCAAGTACGCAGTTTAGATATTGGGAAAGTGAAAGGCAATTATTTTATCAACATAGCAGGTGGCGGTGATTTAACCGAGTTAACCTATGATGTGCCGATTAAGATGAAAGCAGCAATCGGCCAACTTGCCTACTACATAAAAGGAATTGAAATGTTACCATTTTTAAAGCCAGTTGAAACACGGATTGAATATGATGACAAGGTCTTTGAAGGCGAAATTATGATGTTTTTAATTGCCAACACAAATTCAATCGGTGGTTTTGAAAAAGTAACACCAGATGCTTTAATTGATGACGGTTATTTTGATTTAATTATTTTGAAAAAGACGAACTTAGCTGACTTTTTACGACTGGCAACAGCAGCTATGCGTGGTGCTCACATTCATGATGACCATATCATCTATGCACAAGCTAAACGAATTAAAGTAACGCCTTCAAAAAAGATGCTACTCAATATCGATGGGGAATATGGCGGCGAACTCCCGGGCGAGATTATTAATTTAAAGCAACATATCGACTTTGTCGTTCCGGAACTGTTTATCG
Source organism: Pseudogracilibacillus sp. (assembly GCA_035301825.1). GTDB lineage: Bacteria > Bacillota > Bacilli > Bacillales > Amphibacillaceae > Pseudogracilibacillus. The sequence continues at coordinate 10,162 of DATGTP010000071.1, forward strand.
AGAAACAATTAATGATTGAAGCAAAACAAGAGGACGAGTAGGAACAACGTCAGTTGTTCCTTTTTTTAATGCATTGAAAAGCTCGTTCCTTTATAATAAAACTAATGATAAAGAAAGGGATGACGACATGGCGAAAGGACAGTTACCAGTTAAGAAAAATGAGACAGTTGAATTAGTGTTTGAGGATTTAACGTCGGAAGGAAGTGGGGTTGGGAAGTTAGAGGGCTACCCAGTTTTCGTTCCCTTTGGTTTACCTGGTGAGCGGGCACAGGTGAAAATCTTGAAGACGACGAAGAAGTTCGCTTTTGGGAAACTCGTTCGCTTGCTGACAGAAAGTGACGAGCGGGTCGTGGCCCCTTGTCACGTCTATGAAAAATGTGGCGGCTGTCAATTGCAACATATGTCGGCAAACTTACAAGCTAAGATGAAGTACAATCAAGTCGTCAATGTGATGGGAAAAATCGCTCACATGCCTGATGTGCCAGTCTTACCTATTTTACGTGCGGAAGATCCATGGCGTTACCGGAATAAAATTCAAATGCCGGTCGGTCATGGACGGGATGGGAGTCTGATCACAGGTTTTTATGCCCCAAGAAGTCACCGTATTATTGAAGGAATGGAAACGTGCATCATTCAAAATGAGACAGGGGATAAGGTGCAAGAAGGAGTTCGTGCTATTTGTGATGCTTATGGTATATCGGCTTATCAGGAGCGAGAGCATCGCGGTGAATTACGTCATATTATCGTGCGAACGGCACATGAAACAAAAGATACTATGGTTATTCTCGTCACGCGAACGAAAAAGTTACGGCATGAAAGAGAGATCGTTGAAGCGATTATTAAACAGTTCCCAGAAGTAAAATCAATCGTTCATAATGTCAATAGCGACCGAACGAATGTTATTTTAGGAAGGAAAAATCGTACCCTCTATGGAACGGACTATATTGTCGATACAATTGGTGATCTTCAATTTAAAATTGCGCCACCGTCCTTTTTCCAAGTGAATCCAGAGCAAACGAAGGTTCTCTATGACCAAGCGTTAGACTTTGCTCAAGTGACGGCAGAGGATGTCGTCATTGATGCCTTTTGTGGAATCGGCTCAATCTCAATCTTTTTAGCCCGCCAAGCGAAAAAAGTGTACGGTGTGGAAGTTGTGAAAGAAGCGATTGACAATGCCAACGATAATGCCCAGTTAAACCATATTGAAAATACTGAGTTTGTTGTCGGTCAAGCAGAAGAGGTCATGCCACAATGGTTCAAAGATGGCTTACGTCCTGACGTCATCGTTGTTGACCCACCACGGAAAGGCTGTGACCAATCAGCTTTAGAGGCTATGATCGGGATGGAACCGAAGCGGATTGTCTATGTGTCATGTAACCCAGCGACCTTAGCTCGTGACTTAAGCATCTTAGCAGACGGCGGCTATGAAACGAAAAAGGTCCAACCAGTCGACCTTTTCCCGCAGACGACGCATGTGGAGTGTGTATCGTTGCTACAAAGAGAAACTATATAGAAATCCTTAGTTTTAAACACTTTCACAAGCATTTCGTGTTTGTAGGAGAAGGTGAAAAAACGAGAAATAAAGTACTGAAAAACCACATTACCGTTTCAGTGGTAATTGATCTGGGGTGTGGGAACACAATAGAATAAAAATAGTGTAAGGCGTTCAAATAAAATGAACGTCTTTTTTTACGCCTAAAAACGGAGAATAGAAGGTGGAATATGACAAAACTAACTTTAGGAAGTTTATTTGATGGGATTGGTGTATTTCCATTAGCAGCTTCTCGTTATGGGATTCAACCAATATGGGCTAGTGAGATTGAAAAAGCTCCCATATCTATTACGAAACGACATTTTCCTAACATCCATCATTTAGGAGATGTTACAAAAGTAAAAGGGGGAGAAATTCCACCTGTTCATATTATTACATTTGGTTCCCCTTGTCAGAACCTCTCCAATATTGGTAAACGAGAAGGTCTTACAGGAAGTCAATCGAGTTTATTTTTTCACGCAATTCGAATTATAGAAGAAATGAGGTGTGCAACGAATGGAACATATCCAGTTATCGCTGTTTGGGAAAACGTCATGGGAGCTTTTTCATCAAATAACAGGCTGGATTTTAAGGCCGTGCTTGAATCGTTCACAAATACCGAAATT